>CALMKG010000282.1 GCA_937867175.1 uncultured Propionibacterium sp.
ATGCGGGCGGGCGCAGAAATCGATCCAGGTGGTCAGGGGCCGCAGAGTCGACGCAGCTCGCTACGGCTAGCGCAGGCGCGGCTGCGGTCAATCTGGCCCGGCTCGCGGTCTTGGCGGTGGCGCATTTCCCCGGAACGGGGTGGACTGTTGCGCCCGCGTGAGTCAAACAGCCAGGGCAGCTTCACAACTCGCGCACCGCAGCCACTGCGGCGGTGCGTGCCCGAGCCGAGCGGTGGGGGTCGCGATCTGCCACCACACCAACGATCAGGCCGTCCACGGTGCCCGTCGCGGGCGTCCAGGCGCTGCCGCCGGCCGCATCGTCGGCCCGGACGCAGAAGATGCGTCGCTGCTCGGCCCAGGCGGCGACCTGCGCGTTGACCTCGGGTGAGTCGGTGAGCGCCAGGGCATACCAAGCCCCGGCCAGGTCGGTCTCGGCCACCTCACGTTGCGTCCAGCTCAGTTGACCGTTGTCGGCCAGTTGCCGGATCTGCTGGGACGCTTCGGGCGCCACCACGCGCAGGTCCGCCCCGGCGTCCAGCAGCTTGCCGATTCGTCGGGAGGCCACCCGTCCGGCCCCGGCGACGACGACCTTGCGGTCGCGGAGTACCAGGGCACTCAGGTAGAGCTGCGGTGCCGCCCCCCCGGCTGCCGCGGCCAGGAACCGGTCGACCACCACCGCTGCCAACTCGTCACAGTCACCGATCACTTCGGCGACGCGCACCTCGGCGTCCGGGTGCTTGCTGGCCCAATCCGCCGTCTGCTGTTGCGCCCAGAGTTGCAGGCGGCCGGGGAACAGGTAGTGCGGCATGACTACGATCTGGCGGCCACCGTGGGAGTAGGCACGATCGAGGGCACTAGCCAGGCCGGGCCGTGCGACCTGGATGAACCCGGTCACCAGGTCGGCGTAACCGGCCTCCTCCAGCAGCATCCGCCCCAGCCGCTCGTGGTCGGCGTTGGCTTCCTGCAGCGAACAGCCGCGGCCCAGGAAGACCACGGCAGTCTCTTCGGGCGTCCAGTCGCCGAGTGCCGCCGCGATCCGTTCGCGCACGGCAGCGCGCAGGCGGGGGTCGGGGCCCAGATGAGGGGTGTAAGTCACCTGGCCGGCGTCCACTTGGGCCCGGCCGGTGCCGATCCCCTCCGGGATGTCATCGCGGACGTGCCCGCCGGTGCCGATCATCAGCGGCACCACCACGACGTGTCGGTCGGGGTCTTGGGCTAGGCCTGCGGCCACGGCGTCCGGGATCGTCGGGGTGTCGAGTTCGACATAACAGTCGAGCACCCGGACCCCCGGGAGCATCGTGCGGACCCGGTCCACCAGCCCCCGGCAGGCCTGCTGGCCCTCCGGCAGCCTGGTGCCGTGTGCGGCAATCACCAATGCCGTCATCGTTCCTCCAGCCACTTGTAGTCGCGTGGGGTGACCATCGCCACGGCACCCACCCCGGTGGGCACCATGCGGGTCGTTGATGACCCCACGATCACGATCGAATGCATGTCGACCCATTCCGGGTCGAATTCGGAAAGGGGCGCCACCCGGTGGTTCTCGCCGGGCCGGGTCGCGTCCTGTACCACGGCCACCGGTGTGCCGGGTGGCCGGTGCGCAGCCAGGATCGCCAGCGCCCGCGGCAGATGCTCAACCCGCTTGCGGCTACGGGGGTTGTAGAGCGCGACCACGAAATCGCCCTCGGCTATCGCCTGCAGCCGGCGTTCGATGACGTTCCATGGGGTATGCAGATCCGACAGCGAGATCGTGGCGTGGTCATGGCCGAGTGGTGCCCCGAGAATTGCGGACGCCGCCAGCTCGGCGGTCACCCCGGGCACCACGAGCACGTCGATGCCTTCGGTGCCCTGTTCCAGGGTGGGGGAGGCCATGGCATAGATCGCGGGATCGCCCGAGCAGACGATCGCCACGTTGCGGCCCTCGCGGGCTTTCTCGATGCCCAGCCCGGTGCGCATCTCCTCGGTGCCCATGCCGGTCGCCACGATTTCGGTGCCCGGGCGCAGCAGGTGGTTGATCTGGCTCACATAGGGGCGGTAGCCGATCACCACTGCCGATTCCGCCAGGACGCGGCGGGCGCGTGGGGTGAGCAGGTCGTCGGCGCCCGGCCCGAGCCCGACTATCGCCAGCCGGCCGCGGGGCGCTAGGCGTCCGATGGCGAGCGTGGCGTCGGGATTCTTTCGTTTGTCGACGATCAGGGTGGCGCCAATTGCCAGCACAGACGCCTCGGCGACGCTGGGCGTCCCGACCGCGGCGGCGGGTGCCCGGCTGGGGTTCGGCACCTCGATGCCGGCCAGCCGGTCGGCCGGGTGGGTGACGAAGTCGACGCCCAACTGGGCTGCCAAGCCCTGCAGGGCGGGCTCGTCGGCTTTGGCGTCCACGCTGGTCAACGTGGTGATCGACGCCAGGGCCAGCCCGGTTTCCGTCAACGTTCGGTCGAGCAACTCGCGCAGTACGGCGATCGGGGTGCCGCGGTTGCACCCCATGCCGATGACCAGCGACTTCGGATGCAGCACCACGGTGGGCAGGTCGTCCGGCACCGCCAAGTGGTCGCTCACCAGCACCCGGGCCACCGGGTCGGGCGGTGGTGGCAGCTTACGCAGGTGGCTGCCCCGGCGTTCGAAGCGGGCCACCCCCGGTTCGGTGACGTTGCCGGGCAGGGCGGGCAGCGGCCACGGCTGTTCCCGCAGCAACGCCACCGGTTCGCCGTCCAGGATCGCCCGGGTGACGTGCGCCAGATCGCCGGCGGTTTCCCAACCCAGGGTGTCCAGGCCAGGCAGGCCGAGGGCGTCGGTGGCGGTGGTGAGCACCGCGGTGGCGCCCAGTCCTTCGGCTAGTCGGCGGGCCAGTTCATTGGCGCCGCCGATGTGGCCACCCACCAGCGGGACGACGAAGCGTCCGGCCTCGTCGATCACCACCACCCCCGGGTCGGTCGCCTTGTCGGCCAGCAGTGGTGCGATCAGCCGGGTGGTGGCACCGAGTGCGAGGTGACTGATGATCAGGTCGCATTCCTGCCAGGCTTGCCGCAGGCCCTCGGCGGCAGGGGGGTCATAGCGGCGGGTCGGGCCGAGAAGGGTGTCGATGGCGTCCGCGCGAGCCCGGCTCGCGGGGGAGTTGGCCACCTGGCCGATCTTCTGCTCACTCATGACAGCTCCTGTTGGGTTGGACGCACGCCACCGGCGATTGGCGACTGTTGCCCGAGGGCGGCCGGGTCGTCGGGGTGGTGGGCCAGCACCAGCACGACGTTGGGTTGGGCGATCTCGCCGATCGCCGCCCCCTCTTGCTCGGTCAGGACGCGGACGTGCTCATCGGCCTCACCCAGGCGCTCAGCCAGCACGTACCAGCGGCCCAGCCCTGCGGTGGCCGCGACGATCTGCGGCAGGCCCACCTTCGGGTCGGTCAGCACGCCGACCTTGGGGTGGACGCGGCAGGCTGCCAGCGCCGGTGCCGGGTCGTTGCCGTGCGCAGAGACCAGCAGGGCGTCGTCCCAAGGCAGCGCGACGGCAGCGAAGGCCAGCTGCAGCGACGTCACCGTCGGCACGACGCGGCATTGCAGCCCGGCGGCGCGCAGGCGCCGGACCACCCCGAAGAAAAGCGGATCACCCGAGGCGATGACCACCGCGGGCAAGGCCGGGTCGAGCGCTGCCAGGGCGTCCACCGCCGGGCCGATCGGCCCCAGCACGATGCGTAGGTGGGCCGGCACTGCCAAGGCGTCGAGGTGGCGTTGGCCACCCACCACCAGCGCGGCGGACGCGACCGCGTCCCGCAGCTGCCCGGTGGGTTCGCCTGCGTAGCCGTAGACGCCGATCATGACCTGGCCGCGCGGGTTTCGTCGACCACCGCGCCACGCTCGGCCAGCGCCCGCGCCGCGTCCGGGTCTGCGGCGCGGAACTCGTGCCGGAACCCCGGATGGTAAAGGTGCGAGCGCTTGACCAGCGGGGTGGCGGCCAACGCCGGGCCGACCAGGATCACGGTGTGCTTCCAGAACTTGTGGTCTTTCATGGTCGCCGACAACTCGTCGAGCCGACAGCGCAGCAGCACCTGGTCGGGCCAGCTCACCCGATGACCGATGATGACAGGGGTATCAGGCGGGTAACCGCCGGCGAGCAGTTCGTCCTGTAGCACCTTGTTGCGCGCTGCCGACAGGTACAGCGCCATCGTGGTGCCGTGCCGGGCGAACTCGCGCACCGACTCCTTGGGTGGCATCGGCGTGCGGCCCCCCTCCAGCCGGGTGAGGATCAGCGACTGGGCCACCTCGGGCAGGGTGATCTCTACCTCGGCGGCCGCCGCACAGGCTGAGAAGGCGGAAACCCCCGGGATCGACTCGTACGCGATTCCCAGCCGGTCACACAGTTGGCGCTGCTCCGCGGTCGCCCCATAGATCGCCGGGTCTCCGGTGTGGACGCGCGCGACCAGCAGGGCCTCGTCGCGGGCGCGTTGGAACAGCGGGGTGATGTCCTCCAAGGACGCGGCGGCCGAGTCGACCAGCACCGCGTCCGGTTTGTGGCCGGCCACGATCTCGGGCGCGACCAGCGAGGACGCCCAGATGACGATGTCGGCGGCGGCGATCACCCGGGCGCCGCGCACGGTGATCAGGTCGGGCGCCCCCGGCCCGGCCCCCACGAAGACCACCTTGCCTTGGGCGGTCGGGGCGTTCACAGCCTTTCCCCCGTTGCGCCCCGCTGCGGGACGATCAGCACGCTGGTGAAGTAGGGCGCCTCTTCCAGTTCGCTCACCTGGACGATCCGCTCACCGGGCAGACCGATGTCGATACCGGCGATGGCGTCCTGTTCGATCGTCCCGAGGTAGTCCTGCAGCGCGCCGAGGTGGCGTCCGGCCTTGTAGACCACGCAGGTGTCGACGTATTGGGCGATGTCGACGAGGTTCGCGATGCCGTGCTTGAGCGGCACGAGTGCCAGCACCTCGTCACCTTCGACCAGTGGGGTTCGGCTGGCGGCGGCCAGCGCCTGCATCGCCGTGATGCCCGGGACGACCTGAACTTCGATGCCGGGTACCTGATCGCCGACGCCGGCGGCCAGGTAGCTGAAGGTGGAGTAGACCGACGGGTCGCCGATGGTGGCGAAGCCCACGCGGGTGGCTCCGGCCTCGAACGCCCGGACGGCAGCAGCGGCGGCGAGCTGCCAGGCGGCGGCCCGGCGTTTCGTCACGCCGGTGCGGTCTGCCATTGAGAACGGGACGCGGGTGATGCGGTCGGCGATCTCGGGGCAGGCGGCCAGCACGATGGCTTCGGCCCGACCCGCCCCTGTGCCGCTCGCTTCGGTTGCCGGCACCAGGACGACGTCGCAGCCCTGCAACGCGCGCACCGCTTTGACGGTGATCAGTTCGGGATCGCCGGGGCCAACTCCGATACCGAGCAGGCAACCGATTCGGTCGGGCTGGTTCAACTTGGCCTCCTTGCGGCCCTTCTACCGAGGGCCTCTTGCAGGGTGCGGGGTGCCAGTCGACCGGGCTCGTCTCGAGCAGTTGCGCTCAGGAACCACCGTTGCGGGACAGCGTCGGAATCGCACCGACTTCGCATGGCATCTCGCCGCCGACCACGCGGTCGGCTGAATCAGCATAGCGGTTGGGTTCTCAACTGTGGCGGGCGGTCGGTGCCTGAACCTTCGGGGGCTACGCTGGGGCGCGTGCCGGTTCTTGCCATTGGGGTCAGCCACCATCAGGCCAGCGCTGACCAGCTGATCCGATTCACCGCCTGCGGACAGCAGGTACTCGACGAGCTGCGCGTCCTGCCGGGCGTGCACGGGGTGATCGAGTTGGCCACCTGCAACCGCTACGAGCTGTACATCGACACCGACCAGTTCCATTCCACCAAGCGCCAAGCCAACCGGTTATTGATCGAAGCGGGTGCCGGCGAGTTGATCGAACTCATCGACCCGCTGGCTGCCCGCAATGCTGTGGAACACCTGCTGCGGGTGGCGTCCGGGCTGGAGTCGATGGTTGTCGGGGAGCCGGAGATCGTCGGTCAGGTTCGGCAGGCGCTGACCGCCAGCCCGGGCCGGATCAGCCCTGCGCTGCGGCGGCTGTTCCAGTTGGCGTTGAGCACCTCCAAGCAGATCGCGGCCAGCACCACGCTGGGTTCGGTCGGACGCAATCTGGCCACCGTCGCCCTCGACCTGTCCGAGGAGAGGCAGGGGCCACTAGCCGACCGCACGGTCCTGCTGTTGGGCACGGGCAGTTACGCAGGCGCCGTCACCGCCGATCTGACCAAGCGCGGTGCGCGGATCTTGGTCTATTCCGGCTCGGGACGGGCCCAGGCATTCGCTCGCTCACATGAGGTGACTGCGATCACCGATCGGCAGTTGCCTGCGACTATCGGCGCGGTCGCGGCCGTCGTCTCGTGCAGTGGACTTGGCCGCCGCGCCTTGACTTCGGAGCAGTTCGTCGCGATGTCTGCCGAGCGAAGCTCCCAGTTGACGATCATCGATCTAGCCTTGGGACGCGACGTCGACCCCTTGCTGGCCGACGTGCCCGGAATAGACCTGATCGACCTGGATGAGATCGGGCGTCACGCCCCAGCCGAACACGCCGAAACACTGGCTGCCGCCAACCGGGTGGTGCAGGCCGCTGTCGAGGAGTACCTCGAGGCCGAGCGGGGGCGGCTTGCCGATCCTGCGGTGCGGGCCATGCGTGAACACGTCAACGCGATCATCGACAACGAGATCAAATCGGTGGCCGCGCGGGCGACCCCTGAGGTTTCTGCGGCGGTCGCCCGGTCGCTGCGCCGGGTGGCTGGCGTCCTGCTGCACACCCCCTCGCTGCGAGCGGCCGAGCTGGCGCGTGGTGGCGACCCCGCTGAGGTGAACCGCGCGATCGAGACGGTCTTCGGGGTCAAGGTGGACGCATGATCGCGCTACGGCTGGGTACCCGCGGGTCGGCGTTGGCACGAACCCAGTCGGGTCTGGTCGCCGCCGCCTTGACCGCGGTCACCGGCCGGCAGGTCGAACTGGTGGTGATCAGGGCTGAAGGAGATGACGTGACGATTCCGTTGGATGCGCCGCCGCGTCCCGGTGCCTTCGTCGCCACCCTGCGGGACGCGCTGGAGGCGGCTGAGGTCGACCTGGTGGTGCATTCATTCAAGGATCTGCCAAGCGCACCGTTGGCGGGGTTGGTGGTGGCGGCGATCCCGGCGCGCGCCGACGCCCGAGATGCGCTTTGCGCGCGCGACGGATTGACGCTGGCGGGGCTGCCGCAGGGGGCACGGATCGGCACCTCCAGTCCCCGACGGGCCGCCGGACTGCGGCGCGTCCGGCCGGACCTGCAGATCGTGCCCGTCAGAGGAAATGTTGACACCCGGCTGCGCAAGGTGGACGACGGACAGGTGGACGCCGTCGTGCTCGCCGCGGCCGGCCTGCAACGCCTGGGACGCGGCGACGCGATCACTGAACTGCTCGACCCCGACGTTTGCGTACCCGCCCCCGCCCAAGGGGCCTTGGCGGTCGAATGCCGGGTCGGCACTCTTGAAGCCGCTTTGGCAAGCCTGGACGACCAGTCCGCGCGGCTCGCCGTGACCGCCGAGCGGGCCGTCCTTGCCGGTGTCGAGGCAGCCTGCACCACGGCGGTCGGGGCCTACGCGGTTTGGCGGGGGGCAGCCGAACTCGAACTGCTCGCCGAACTGACCGACCATCGTGGCGTCGGCCACGCCCGGAGCCGCCGCCGGGTGCGGGTCACCACGAGCGCCGAGGCCGAGGCCCTGGGGCTGGCGGTGGCCCGGGAGTTGCTGGCGGGTTGATGTGAGCACCGGGCGGCGACCGATCCTGTTGATCAGGCCGGACGGCAACGACGCAGACGCGGCGGCGCTGGCCGGCGTCGGCGTCCCCACGCTGATCGAACCGCTACTGGCGACCGGGCCGTCGGGCGACGCCGCGCCCGCACGCGAGCTGGCCGATGAACTCGACCGAGCCGGCGCCGGTGGCTGGTTGGTGATCACCTCACCGCGGACATGGCGTCACTGGCTGGAAGGCGTCGACGACCTGTCGGAACGGCTGGTCGCGGCGCTCGCTGCCGGGCTACGGCTGGCCGCGGTCGGGTCGGCCACCACGGCATCCCTGCCGGTGCCGGCCGAGCGAGTGCTCACCTCGTCCGGGACGACCGCGGAGGATCTCCTCGAACTCCTGCTGCGCCAGCGCCAGCCCCTCGCACGCGCGAGTTCGGCGATCCTGCCGCTGTCGGCGAAGGCCCGATCGGTGCTGCCCGACGGTCTGCGGGCGGCCGGCTGGCAGGTGCACGCTGCGGCCGTCTACGACACCCGGCCACGTGAGCCCAGC
>CALMKG010000283.1 GCA_937867175.1 uncultured Propionibacterium sp.
CGGCCGCTGGCGTCTGGGGTGGGGATGATGCCGAGCAGGTTGTCGAGGGTTGCGATCCTCGGCCGCCCCTCGGGGCGGCCGCTGGTCTGCCTGACATGGGCGGACATCCCAATTACACCTGACTCCTGGTCGATTCTGTGGACAACTGGGGCGCTCGGGGTCGTTATCGGCGCGGAACCCGCCGGGGTCGAGACGCTCGGGTGGGGTTCCGAGGTGCTAGAAGATCAGTGGTCCCCCGTGTGCTGGCCGGGCGGCCGCCCCGAGGTGAGACGCTCGTTGGAAGGACCCTTGGGGCAGTCGGTAGAAGCGGATGCTGTCAGTCGTCAGGTTGATCTCCTGCCGCAGTTCGGCTTCGAGGAGAACGAGTTCAGCGGGGGTGCATACAACCTCAAAGACGGACTTCTGGACACGTTGGCCCATACCTTCGCAGACCTTGGCCACGCGGCGTAGCCTGCGTTGTCCTTCTCTCGTGATGGTCTCGACGTCGTAGGTCACCAGGATTTCCATTCAGGTCACCGTCCAGGGAATGTAGCCGGGTGAGTCCCCGCGCAGGTGGCGCGCGAGGAGCCTCGTCTGGGTGAGTGGGATCATGGCGGCGGGTAGTGACCGCGCAAGGGCGGCGTGTGGCCACTGCCGGGATCGGGATTCCGACCACTGCTCGAGGAAGAACCGGCGGCCGGTCTCGGTCAGTTCGACCACGCCGCCGGGGAGGGTGGTGGTGTGGCCCGGTCGGAGTTGGCCTCGGTTGATGAGAGTGATGACGAGACGATCGACGAGTAGTGGGCGCAGCTCTTCCATCAGGTCCAGCGCGAGGGAGGGCTTGTTGGCTCTGACGCCGTGGAGATAGCCGATGTACGGGTCGAGTCCGACCTGCTCGATCGCACCGTGGACTGCGACGCGCAGCATTCCGTAGCCGAAGGACAGGAGGCAGTTCAGAGGATCGGTGGGCGGGCGCCGTGTCCGTCCTGGTGGGGATCCGGGACACAGCAGGCCCAACCCTTGGAAGTAGTCGCGTGCTGCCCTGCCCTCGACGCCGAGGATTTCGGTGAGATTGGTGCTGTCCTTCAGGTCAGCCAGCGCGGCCCCGTGTCGGTCGGCGATCGCACGCAGGCCCGACTGCCGTGCACCTTTCTGGTCCCGAGCCGAGCGCAGGAGGAGTTGTCGGTAGTTGTGCAGCTTTCCGGCGACGAAGCGTCGCGCCAAGTCCAGGCGGTGTTCGGCGTCCTCGTGCGCCCGGTACTGGGCCAACCTCAGCGTCGGGTTCCCCGTCTGTGGTCCACTGACCCGGGCGAGGAACCGCCCGTTCTGGGTCACCCAGGTGACGGATCGCCCATCGGCGGCGCACCTGTGCATCAGGTCTGCGGTGACCGTGACGCCGTTCCACGCGACGATGTGATCGATCCGTACCAGAGGCAGGAGGAGCCTTCCGGGCCTGTCGGGATGGGTGATTCGGAGTGCGTCACCGTCGAGATGGAGGCTGGTTCCTGTCGTGGTGACGTAGAGGGTGTTGAGGATCTCAGTCATCCCAGCCGCCCTCCGGTCGCGGGACGAAGAGATTTGCCTCGGCGGCTGTCGACACGCCTTCGGGGAGGCAACCCGGGCGCAGTGAGCAGCGACGACATCTGGCGTCCAGCACGGGCCCGGGGACGTGCAGGGCGTCGATGAGGGCCCGCATGCCGGTGATCGCGCCGTCCACCCGGGCGCGCAGGCGGTCATCGATCACGACGTCGGAACGTTTCCGGTCACGGCCAGCGAAGACGACTGCGACGTCAACCCGGGTGTGGAACATCTCCTCGAGGCACAGGGCTTGGGCTCCGACTTGAAGGTCGGCTGGCCCGCCGGGTCGGTACTGGCCGGACTTGTGCTCCACCGGCACCGGCCCGGCTCGCCCCATTTCCACGACGTCACAGATGCCGTGGATACCGAGCGTGTCGCTGAACACCGGCAGGGCGTGCCACGCCCGTTGGCCGCGCCGGTCCACGGTTCGGCCCACCACATCGACGGCGTGGTGGGCGATGTCACCGCGCACGGTCTCGACGTTGGACTCGAAGAATCCCTCGACATGGATCAACGCGGCTTGCCGTGGACAGTACTCGAAGTGCTCCAGGGCTGAGATCGGGACGCTCGTCGGTTCCTCACCGCGAGATTCGGCGTCCATGGCGGGTCAGAACACGTGGGTGTGGGTGACGCCGTCGGGGAGATTCGCCGTGTCGACGCTCACCTGGTAGTCGGAGTAGGTGCGGGGCGGGAGGGAGGTGTCCGCCGCGGTCCGGGTCCCCTGGACGCGTTCGCGCAGGGTGTGCGCGGGCGTGGCGCCGAAGGCGTTGGGGTGGCTGAAGACGTGCAGTCCGCGGGGGGTGAGAGTGCCTCGGGTGGCGGAGCGGTCGTGCTCGAACATCATCTCCAAGCTCGTGTAGAGCAACTCCAAGTCCCTTTCGGTGACACCGGTTTGCTGACCCCGGTTGGCGGAGTAGTAGATGCTGGCCCGGTACAGGCCGTAGGGCACGGTCCACTTGCCCCCCATTTCGGTGGTCTCCCCTCTGTCGATGTCTTCCTGACGGGTCTGGGTGACCCTGGTGATCGCGTGGTCGGAGGGGAAGACGGGGTCGATGCTGCGGGCGAACGTGACCTGCAGCGGTCCGCGGACCTGTCCGAGTGCTTGGGTGCTGCCGACGGACAGGACCCCTCCGAAGAGGCGGAGGTCGACGTACCGGTGGGTGAGCCAGTCACGCGCGGTTTTGGCCTGTTCGGGGGTGATCTTTGCACCCTTGCTGACCTTGATGCCCTGGGTGGTGTAGGACTCTTCCAGGCGGGGGTTGAGGGCGTACCCGGCTTCAACGAAGATGCCGTACCCGTCGGCTCCCTCGGCGGCGAGGGCCAAGGTGTCCCGGATCTTCCTCTTCAGGGCGACGTCGGTGACGAGGCCTTGACCGGTCTCGTCGTCCATCCGGGGGCGGTTGCCGGCGTCGGGGTCTCCGTTGGGGTTCCCATCGGTGACTTCGAAGAAGTAGACCATGTCGTGGCGGACCGCCGGGTTGGTGTGGGTGCTCATTGCTGGATCTCCTCGTTCGGGTTGGTGGTGTTCGTCTGGTCGTCCTGGGTTTCGACTGCGGGTGGGGTCGGGCCGTCGCGCCGGGTCCGCAACTGTTCCCACCGGTGGGCGCGTTGTTGGTGGTAGCCGAGGAGGAACTGGGACTGCTGGAGCAGTGACGCCCTCCCGGGCAGGCCCTCGCCGGGCGGGATGAGGGCGAACAGGTCGTCGAGTTCGCGTTCGCGGTAGTGCGCC
>CALMKG010000284.1 GCA_937867175.1 uncultured Propionibacterium sp.
ACAACCGCGCACACGCGCACGATCACAGGTGAGTGCGTTTAGGGCACCTCGGCTACGCGATCACTGCCCACCGCGCCCAGGGGATCACCGTCGACGCCTCACACGTCGTGGTCTCTGAGTCCACGACGCGGGAGAACCTGTACGTCGCGATGACCCGCGGCCGCGATCACAACCACGCCTACGTCATCACGAGTGACGCCGACGACAACCACGGCACGCCTGATGGCCACGATGTCCCGACGGCTCGCGAGGTGCTGACCGGCGTGCTCGCCAACGTCGGCGCCGAGCTGTCGGCGACGCAGACGATCAAGGCCGAGCAGGAGGCCTGGGGAGGCATCCGCCAGTTGGCCGCCGAGTTGGACACCCTCGCCGCGGCCGCCCAACGGGACCGCTGGGCGCGCCTGCTCACTACCTGCGGGCTCACCGACGAGCAGCGCGACGACGTTCTCGCCTCGGAGGCCTATGGCACCGTCGCTGCCGAACTCCGCCGAGCCGAGGCGAACGGCCACGACGTCGACCGCATCCTGCCGGTCGCGGTGAACCGGTACGGGCTCGGCGACGCCGACGACGTCGCCGCCGTCCTGCGTCACCGGCTCCGGCTCGCCACCTCGGATGCGGCCAGCGGCCGAAGCCGACGACCGGTTCGACTGATCGCCGGCCTCATCCCCGAACCCATCGGCCCGATGGCGCCGGACATGCGCCAGGCAATCGACGAGCGGAAGGCGCAGATCGAGCGCCGAGCCAAGACCCTCGCGCAGGCCGCCGTACGGAGCCGCGAATCCTGGATTCAGCAGATCGGCGACCCGCCCCCGATAGACCGTCTTCAGTGGCTGCGCGGGGTCGTCACGATCGCCGCCTACCGGGACCGCTACGGCATCACCAGCCGCGATCCGCTCGGTGGCCAGCCCGCCGACGACAACCAGCGCCTCGACCGCGCGCGTGCCGACGGTGCGCTTCGCCGCGCAACGGAAATCTCAACGAGGCTCATGTCGGGGGTCGGCCGAGGCGGCCAGGGCCTTGGAATCTGACTTGGCGCGAGGCGTAACCCAACCCAGCTCCGGGTCTCGCGACTTCCGTCGGACGTTCCGAATAGGGTTCTCGGCGTGGACAGCGCGAAGCACAGCAGGATCGTCAACCTCATCTGGGGGATCGCCGACGACGTCTTGCGCGATCTCTACGTCCGGGGCAAGTACCGCGACGTGATCCTGCCCTTTACGGTGCTGCGACGCCTCGACTCGGTGCTGGAGCCGACCAAGGATGCGGTCGTCGAAACCAAGGCGACGCTCGACAAGGCCGGCATCGTCAATCAGGACGCGGCCCTGCGCCAGGCCGCACGGCAGGACTTCTACAACACGTCGTCCTTCACGATCAAGGCACTCAGCTCGATCACGAACGCCGCGCGGCTCAAGCTCGACTTCGAGGCCTACCTCGACGGCTTCTCGCCCAACGTGCAGGAAATCATCGACAACTTCGAACTGCGCAACCAGATCCCCAAACTCTCCAAAGCTGACGCCATCGGCACCCTGCTGTCGAAGTTCCTCGACCCGAACCTCGACCTTTCGCCGACCGGCCTTGACAACCACGGCATGGGAACCGTCTTCGAGGAGCTTGTCCGCCGCTTCAACGAGGACAACAACGAAGAGGCAGGCGAACACTGGACTCCTCGCGACGCGGTCAAGCTGATGACTCGGCTCATGTTCGAGCCGATCGCCGACAAGATCCCCTCGGGCAGCTACCTGTTGTATGACGGCGCCATGGGCACCGGCGGCATGTTGACCGTCGCCGAGGACACCCTGCAGGAGCTCACGGCCCAGCGCGGCAAGCAGGTTAAGACCCACCTGTTCGGCCAGGAGATCAATGCCGAGACGTACGCCATCGCGAAAGCGGACCTGATACTCAAGGGTGAAGGCGAGGCGGCCGACAACGTCGTCGGCGGCCCGGAGTGGTCGACGTTGGCCAACGACGCCTTCGCGAGCCGTGAGTTCGACTTCATGCTCTCCAATCCGCCCTACGGGAAGAGTTGGAAGACCGACCAGGAGCGCATGGGAGGCAAGAAGGGCATCCGTGACCCGCGCTTCGTGATCGAGCACGCTGGCGATCCGGACTACTCGCTGGTCACCAGGGTCGACGACGGCCAGATGCTGTTCATGGCGAACCTCATCTCGAAGATGAAGCACAACACTGAGCTGGGCAGCCGCATCGCCGAGATCCACAACGGCTCATCGCTCTTCACTGGCGATGCCGGCGGCGGGGAGAGCAACATCCGCCGATGGGTCATCGAGAACGACTGGCTCGAAGCCATCGTCGCCCTGCCGCTGAAGATGTTCTACAACACCGGCATCGCCACTTACATCTGGGTGCTCACCAACCGTAAGGAGGAGCGCCGCAAGGGCAAGGTGCAACTCATCAACGCCACTGATTGGTTCACGCCGCTTCGCAGGAACCTTGGCGAGAAGGGCGTGGAGCTCTCGGCGGGGGACATCGAGAAGGTGCTGAAGACTGTCGAGGCGTTCGACCGCGCCGACGACCCAGATCACTCCAAGGTCTTCGGCAACGAAGACTTCGGCTACTCCAAGATCGTCGTGGAACGACCGCTCCGCATCGTCGGGGCTGACGCTGGACGCGTATACAAGGCGGCCGAGATCAAGGTTCTGAAGGCAACTGGCGATCGCGCGGAGGATGCGCCGCCGGTCATCAAGAAGGTGCTGCCGCCCAGCGCAGTCGCCGACCCGCTGCGCGGCTTGTTCGAGGCGACCATCGATGGCAAAACGCGGGTGGTCATGTACGAGCCGGACGTCGACCTGCGCGACAGCGAGCAGGTCCCGCTCAACGAGCCTGCGGGCGAGGCATCCAGCGGCATCGAGGCATTTATGGCGCGCGAAGTGCTTCCCTACGCGCCAGACGCGTGGGTAGACGAAGGCAAGACGAAGATCGGCTACGAGATCTCCTTCACCCGACACTTCTACAAGCCCGCACCCATGCGGACGCTCGCCGAGATCCAGGCTGACATCCGAGCCCTCGAAGCCGAGACCGAGAACCTCATCGCTGAGATCGCCGGAGGAGTCGAATGATCGAGACCGACCGGAGCGTCGACGGCGTTGCCAAGACCATCGCCGAAGTCCTGGAGAAGAAGAAGTACTCCATCGACTACTACCAGCGTGAGTACAAGTGGGAGTCGAAGCAGATCGCTGAACTCGTCGCTGATCTCACCGCCAAGTTCCTCGACATCTACGAGCCTGATCACGCCCGCAAGCAGGTTGCGAAGTACCCCGGCTACTACCTCGGATCGATCATCATTTCCCAGAAGGGCAGTCAGCCGTTCATCGTTGACGGCCAGCAGCGTCTCACCAGCCTCACCCTCTTCCTGACCTACCTACGCCGGCTCCAGCATGGCCGCGACGACCTCGTGAACATCGACGAGCTCATCTACTCGGAGAAGTTCGGCGAAAAGTCGTTCAACCTCGACGTCGCCGACCGCAACGACTGCATGGATGCACTCTTCGAGCACGGCGAGTACGACGTCCCGGCTGACGCGCCCGAGTCTGTGCACACGCTTGTCAGCCGCTACGGTGAACTCGACGGACTCTTCCCCGATGAGCTGAAGGAAACGGCACTTCCGTTCTTCATCGACTGGCTCAAGGATCGAGTGCAACTCGTCCAGATCACGGCCTACAGCGACGACGACGCCTACGCGATCTTCGAGACGATGAACGACCGCGGCCTCAAGCTCACGCCGGCCGACATGCTCAAGGGCTACCTGCTCGCGAACATGGAGGACGGCAAGCCGCGCACCAAGGCCAATGACCTGTGGCGCAAGCGGATCCGAACGCTGGAGGAGTGGGACGACGAGGCTGGCTCGGACTTTCTCAAGACCTGGCTGCGCAGCCAGTACTCCACCAAGATCCGCCAGCGCTCCAAGGGCGCGAAGCCGGAGGACTGGGACCGCATCGGCACCGAGTTCCACCGCTGGCTCCGCGGCGCCCATGAAGCGGTCGGGCTCACGTCGCAGGCCGACTTTTTCGACTTCGTCGACCGGGACTTCATGTTCTACTCGGCCCAGTTCGAACGGATCCTCCAGGTCACGACATCCTCGTTCGACTCATCCAGCCCGCTGCGCTTCATTCGCTACAACCACGACCTCGGTTTCACGCTCCAGCACCAACTGCTGCTCGCTCCGCTCCGCCGCGACGATGCACCAGCGGTGATCGACCACAAGCTCGAGATTGTGGGCCGCTACGTCGACATCCTGCTCGCGTGGCGCATCTGGAACTTCCGATCGACGGCCTACTCGACGATGCAGTACGCCATGTTCAATGTCATGCGCGACATCCGGGGACTCGGTGTCGATGATCTGGCGACGACGCTCCGGAAGTCCTTGCTCGCCGAGGCCGAGACATTCGACAAGCGCGACGACTTCGGAGTGCACCAACAGAATCGCGGCCAGGTCCACCGGTTCCTCGCCCGCATCACGGACTTCATCACTGTCGGGTCGGGGCAGGCGTCGAACTATGTCGAGCTGACCAACGGCGCCAAAGTCAAGTACGAGGTCGAGCACATCTGGGCGAATCGACCAGAGCGCCACGTCGGACAAGGCCTTGAGTTCAGTCACGAGGCAGACTTCTCGCGCCATCGCAACCGCATCGGCGACCTGCTCCTCCTGCCGAAACAGTTCAATGCGAGCTATCAGGACGACACGTACGCTCAGAAGCGGCCGCGGTACTTCGGCCAGAACCTCCTCGCGGCCAGCCTCGACCCTCAGTCATACGAGAAGAACCCGGGCTTCCTCCACTTCGTCAAGACCAGCGGTCTGCCCTTCAAGTCCCACGATGAGTTCAAGGCCTCGGACGTCACCGAGCGCGGCGATCTCTACCGCGCCATCGCCAAGCTGGTCTGGAACCCGGACTCCTTGCTCGCTGTCGCGAAGGCCGACGACTGATGTTCCAGAATCTCCCGTCGTACGCCGATCTGTCTGTCGCAGGCGATTGGCTGCCCGAGGTCCCGACCCACTGGGCATGGGACCCAGCGCGCACTCTGTTCAAGGAGCGCAAGGAGACCGGCTACATCGACGAGCCGCTCTTGTCGGTCACGATCGCGAGGGGCGTGATTCCGCAGGCTGAACTGCTGGCGTCGACGTCAAAGAAGGACTCGTCCAACGCGGACAAGTCGAAGTACAAGCTGGTCGAGACCGGCGACCTCGTCTACAACAAGATGCGCGCCTGGCAGGGCGCT
This sequence comes from uncultured Propionibacterium sp., assembly GCA_937867175.1. Lineage (GTDB taxonomy): Bacteria > Actinomycetota > Actinomycetes > Propionibacteriales > Propionibacteriaceae > Brooklawnia. The sequence continues at coordinate 5,230 of CALMKG010000284.1, forward strand.
GCGGGGCTCTCGCGGCACCGAGGGATTGTCAGCCCTGCCTACGTTGTGATGACGGCGCGGCGTGGCGAGGCCGCGTATTTCCACCACTTGGTACGAACGCACATGTTCGCGAAGGAAGCAGAACGGTGGTCCTACGGGATCACGTCGGACCAGTGGAGTCTCCGACCAGAGCACTTCAAGATGATTAGATTCCCGGTGCCGCCGGCGGAGGAGCAGGCGGCGATCGTCAAGTACCTCGCCCACGCCAACGCCCGCATCGACGCGGCCATCGCGGCCAAGCGCCGCCTCGTCGCGCTGCTTGACGAACAGCGACTTGCCACCGCGGCGCAGTTGATATCAGAGGTCGAAGGCGATCGCATGCGCCTGAAGAACGTCGCCTCGCTCCAAACCGGGTTGACGCTGGGGAAGGACTACGGCGACAAGGATCTCAACGAGTACCCGTACCTCCGGGTCGCGAACGTGCAGATGGGGCACGTGACCACCGAGGATGTCGCAACCGTGAGGGTCCCTGCGGAGGAGGCCGTACGATGCACGCTGCGGCCGGGCGATGTGCTGATGACAGAAGGTGGCGACATCGACAAGCTTGGTCGCGGCACGGTGTGGGACGGCGCCATCGACGGCTGCCTCCACCAGAACCATGTCTTCGCGGTCCGCTGCCAGGATCGGCTGCTGCCGGAGTACCTCGCGGCGTGGCTTGCCGCGCCGGAACCGCGGTGGTACTTCTACGTGACAGCAAAGAAGACGACCAACCTCGCCGCCACCAACTCGACAACCGTTCGAGGGCTCCCGATTGTGCTTCCCTCGCTGCGCGAGCAGCAGGCGGTTCTCGCCGAAGTCGCTGAGGCGACTGCCCCAATCGCGAGCGCGGTTGCTCGCAGCGAACGCGAGATTCAACTCCTTCGTGAGTTCCGCACACGGCTGGTCGCTGAGGTTGTCACCGGAAGGGTCGACGTCCGAGCGGTCGCAGCGGCCCTCCCCGAAGTTGAGTCGGCGGCCGCCTGGGGCGACTCGGGCTTCCCGGGCGACGACGAACCGGCCGAGTTGGACGACATGCTCGTCGAAAGCGAAGGGTGACGGACTCGCCGCGACCGGTTCTGTCGCACCCAAGTGTTACGATTCAGGTAACATCGAGCCGTGAAGTTGAGCTACGCGACCCGCGACCTGGAGAGGACCTGCACCGACGCGCGTCGGATGCAGAAGTCGCTGGGTGCCGAGCGGGCCAAGAAGCTTCAGCTTCGCCTCGATGACCTGCGCGCCGCGGAGAAGATGGCCGATCTCCTCCAGATGACCGGCAAGTGGGAAGAACTGAAAGCCGACAGGGCGGGCCAGTGGTCGGCAAGATTGACCGGCAACTGGCGACTGATCGTCGAGCCGGGCGAGGAGGGCGAAGAGGTCACCGTTCTCGTCGTCGAGATCGTGGACTACCACTAGCGGCAGTCAGAAGGACAGAGAGGAGCAGACCATGACCGCAACACTCAACTACGTCGTCACCACCGGCGACCACATCGTCGAGTGGATGGAGGACGAAGGCATCAACGCCGCCGAGCTTGCTCGTCGGCTCGGTGTCACGCCCAAGCATGTGAGCGAGCTCCTCAGCGGCAAGGCCCCGCTGTCGCACCCAGTGGCTCTCGCTCTCGAGACCGTGACGGGCATCCCAGCCCGGATCTGGAACCTCTACGAGACCAACTACCGCGGCCAACTTGCCAGCCAGACGGCCAACGAAGATCTGGCTGACCAATACGAGCAGGCCAAGGCATTCCCCCTGGCCTACCTGCGCAAGTTCGGGTTCATCACGGCCTCGGCTCGTGACCACGCCGCGACCGTTCGTCAACTGTTGTCACTGCTGGGGGTCGCGAGCATCGAAGCCTTCTGGGCCACCTGGTCGCAAGGCAGCGTGGCGTATCGACGCGCCGCAGTCGGTCGCAAGGACACGCTGGCGCTCGCAACCTGGCTCGCCCTGGCGGAGCGTCACCACGATGGGTTGAGCGACGTACCTGGCTTCGACCGCGCCGGTCTTGGGCGGGTTGTGCCCGAGCTGCGAGCGCTTACTCGCGGCGAACCCATGGCTGCCATCTCCGAGGCGATCGAGAAGCTGCGCGAGGTCGGAGTCGTGCTCTGCTTCATCCCACCGGTTCCGGGGCTCGGGATCCACGGTGCGACCCGATGGCTCAACGGCACGCCGGTCATCCAGCTTTCCCTGCTGTGGAAGAGCGACGACCAGCTCTGGTTCACGCTCTTCCATGAGCTCGGGCACGTGCTGCTGCATGGCGACAAGGAGCTCTACCTCAACGGAGAGAAGAACCAGGTCGAGGCCGAAGCTAACGACTTCGCCTCTGAACTCCTCATCCCGGCCGGCGTCGCGCACCTTGTGCCTGCCACGCGCGACCTCGCCGCCGTTCGCGCGCTGGCCGACGAACTAGGGATCGCTCCGAGCATCGTGCTCGGCAGGGCCCAGCGCGAGACCAAGGACTACGCCTGGGGTCACGAACTGAAGCGCAAGTTCGAGTGGATCCCGGCAGAAGGTAGAGGCTGAGATGCGACTCAATGAGGAGAGCCTCGAAGCCCTGATCGTCAAACAGATGGTCGACGGTGGGTGGCAGGAAGGTGCGTCCACGGACTACGAGCCGGCGTATGCGCTGGATCTGCCGCAACTGGTCTCGTTCATCGAGGCAACGCAGCCCGATCTAGTGGATGCACTGTCGCTGCACGCTGAGTCGCCCACGCGGCATGCCTTCCTCTCTCGAGTGCAGGGTGAGGTCACCAAGCGAGGGGTCGTAGAAGTGCTCCGCAAGGGGATCGGGCACAACCAGCACCACGTCGACTTCTTCTTTCCCACTGCCTCGATCGGCAATCCCAAAGCTGCTGCGCTGTTCGCCGAGAACCGGTTCACCGTCACCCGTCAGGTGCACTACAGCCCGACTGACAAGGGCCTCTCCCTCGACGTGGTCGCGTCGATCAACGGGCTCCCGGTCTTCACGTTCGAGCTGAAGAACAACATCACGAAGCAGACGTTCGATGATGCTGTGGATCAGTACAAGCGGGATCGCGACCCGCGGGAGCTGATCTTCCAGTTCGGGCGCTGCATCGCCCACTTCGCCCTCGACGACCAGCAAGCCAGGTTCTGTACACACCTCAAGGGCAAGCAGTCGTGGTTTCTGCCGTTCGACAAGGGCTGGAACGATGGGGCCGGCAACCCGCCCAACCCTGACGGTCTCAAGACGGACTACCTGTGGAGTGAGATCCTCGCGCCAGCTAGCCTCGCCAACGTTGTCGAGAACTACGCTCAGATCGTCACCTCGAAGAACGAGCGGACCGGCCGCAAGACGTCGACCCAGATCTTCCCGCGCTACCACCAACTCGCCGTCGTGCGGAAGCTCCTTGCCGACGTCGCGGTGAATGGTGCGGGGCGCCGCTACCTGATCCAGCACTCAGCGGGTTCCGGGAAGTCCAACTCGATCGCCTGGCTGGCACATCAGCTGACCGAGATCAAGCACGACTGGGGCAACGCCTTCGATTCGATCATCGTCGTCACCGACCGGGTCATTCTGGACGGCCAACTCAAGGCAACGATCAAGTCCTTCATGCAGGTCGGCTCAACGGTGGTACACGCCGAGCGCTCTGGCGACCTGCGCAAGGCGATCGAGGCCGGCCGCAAGATCATCATCACGACCGTCCAGAAGTTCCCCTACATCCTCGACGACATCGGCGCCGACCACCGGGGCAACAAGTTCGCCATCATCATCGACGAGGCTCACTCCAGCCAGGGCGGCAAGACCGCCGCCGCGGTGGCTCAGGCACTCGGCGAGGCCGGAGCCGATGGGGACGACGAGACGGTTGAAGACCAGATCAACCGGATCATCGAGGCGAAGAAGATGCTGACGAACGCGAGCTACTTCGCGTTCACTGCCACTCCGAAGAACAAGACCCTCCAGATGTTCGGGGAGCCGTACGCGGGAGCGGACGGCACGTCGTACCGGCCGTTCCACAGTTACACGATGAAGCAGGCAACCCAGGAAGGCTTCATCGTTGACGTGCTGGCCAACTTCACGCCGGTCCAGAGCTACTACAAGCTGATGAAGACCGTCGAGGACGACCCGGAGTTCGACGCCAAGCGAGCCTCGAAGAAGCTGCGGGCCTTCGTCGAGGGCAACGAGCACGCCATCAAGCTCAAGGCCGAGATCATGGTCGATCACTTCCACAGCCAGGTGCTGTCGCGGCAGAAGATCGGCGGTCAGGCCAGAGGGATGGTGGTCACCGCCGGCATCGCCCGCTGCATCGAGTACTTCCACGCAATCAGCGCATACCTCGCCGAACGCAAGAGTCCCTACAAGGCGATAGTGGCGTTCTCCGGTGAGCACGAGTACAAGGGCAACAAGGTCACTGAAGCCAGCCTGAACGGCTTCCCATCGAAGGACATCGCTGACCGCATCCAGGACGATCCATACCGCCTGCTCGTCGTAGCCGACAAGTTCCAGACCGGCTACGACGAACCTCTTCTGCACACGATGTATGTCGACAAGACGCTGTCGGGAGTGAAAGCCGTGCAGACGCTGTCGCGGCTCAATCGCGCGCACCCGGCCAAGCACGACGCCTTCGTTCTGGACTTCGCCAACGATGCAGAGGCCATCGAGCGCGCCTTCGAGCCGTACTACCGGACGACTGTCCTCAGCCAGGAGACAGATCCGAACAAGCTGCACGACCTCGTCGCCGACCTCAACGACTTCGGGGTATACGTCCAGGAGAGCGTCGACGAGTTCGTTCGGCTGTTTCTTGCTGGCGTGGACCGCGACCAGCTCGACCCGATCCTCGATCGCTGTGTCGCGGAGTACATCGAGATGCCGGAGGAAGACGACCAGGTCGCGTTCAAGGGCCTGGCTAAGGCCTTCTTGCGGACCTACAACTTCCTCTCGACCGTGATGCCGTTCGGCGTGCCCGCTTGGGAGAAGCTGTCGATCTTCCTCGACAACCTCGTGCCCAAGCTGCCCGCGCCGAAGGAGGACGATCTCGCGGCCGGCATCTTGGAGACCATCGACATGGAGTCATACCGGGTCGAGAAGGGCGCGGCCATGAAGATCGCGCTCCACGACGAGGACGGGGTCGTAGACCCAGTGCCAGCTTCGGGTGGAGGACACATCAACGAACCCGAACTGGAGCGGCTGTCGTCGATCCTCCAGGCATTCAACGATCTATTCGGGAACATCTCGTGGACCGACGCCGACCGCGTGCAGCGGCTCATCACCGAGGAGATCCCGCGCAAGGTCGCTGAGGACACGGCCTACCAGAACGCCAAGAAGAACAACGACCCGGCCAACGCCCGGGTTGAGCACGACCGTGCGCTCGCCCGCGTGATGCTTTCGCTCGTTGCCGACGACACCGAGCTGTTCAAGCAGTTCAGCGACAACGACAGCTTCAAGAAGTGGCTCTCCGACGCTGTCTTCCGCTCGACCTACGGGGAGTCCGCGTGAGTATCGATCAGCGCAAGGTATTCGTTGTGCACGGCCGCAACGAGTCGGCGCGACGTGGGCTGTTCGACTTCCTGAGATCGATTGGGCTGGACCCAATCGAGTGGTCGGAAGCGATCCGCATGACGGGTCAGGGGTCGCCTTATATCGGCGATGTCCTCGACGCCGCCTTCGGTGCCGCACAGGCGGTCGTGGTGCTACAGACTCCCGACGATGTTGCATACCTCCACGAGTCGCTCACGTATCCGGAAGATCCAGAGACCTCACCCCAGATGCAGCCGCGCCCAAACGTCCTGTTCGAGGCGGGCATGGCGATGGGCCGCGATGCGGATCGCACGGTCATCGTCGAGCTCGGCAAGGTGAAGTCCTTCAGCGACATTCATGGCCGGCACGTGGTGCGGCTGGATGGTTCGCTGGCGAAGCGTCAGGAACTTGCCCGGCGCCTCGAGACCGCCGGCTGCGCCGTGCAACTGGTGGGCTCTGACTGGCACGATGCCGGTGACCTCACGCCGCCCGTCCCGCCTGGCGGTGGGCTGCCGCTCGGTAGGAAGTTGCCGAGTTCGGCGGCTTCAGGTCGGCCGCGGCTGACCGCGAGCCTGCAGCGCAACGGTTCGCGACAAATGGACGCCATCGTGATCACCAATCACGGGCCAGGAGATGTCTACGATCTGGAGATCGAAGGCCCGACGTCGGAAGGTCTGATCGCACGAGCCGAGGATGGGTTCCCGGTCCCGAAGCTCCCGCCTGGCAAGTCAGTCCGCGCTCTGCGAACCAAGTCGCTTGGCCACGGCCACGCGCCCTACTTCACCGTCATGCTTCGCGCCAAGACTGCTGACGGAACCGAGATTCAGCAAGAAGAGTTCGTGAGCGGGGACTAGTGATGGACTTTCAGGTGAGCCTGCCACTCGACAGCGACGGTTTCCTGCGACGGGAGTGTCCGCACTGCATGCAGGAGTTCAAGTGGCATCACGGTCCGGCCAATGAGGAGGCCGAGACAGCCAACGAGCCTGCGGCCTACACCTGCCCGCTGTGCGGCCAGCCGGCGGGATCGGACTCGTGGTTTACCCAGGCTCAGCTGGACTTCATTGAGCAGGCATCCGGACCGATGCTCGCGCAGGTCGTCGACGATGAGCTAGACCGCATGTTCCGCGGCATCTCAAGCAAGCACATCAAGGTGAAGCAGACCGGGCGCCTGGACGTCCCGCCGCAGCCTGACCCGATGACCGAACCTGATGACATGGTCATCGTTGCATCGCCGTGTCACGCCTACGAGCCTGTCAAGGTGCCGGAGGGCCATGCCGGAGCGCTGTACTGCCTTGTTTGTGGGGCGGCCTTCGCGACGTGATTAACCCAATCTCCTGACCACGGCTGGCCGGTCCCGTACCGGGTGCGGGACCGAACGACCTGCACGTTTGCGAACGGTGGTGCTGAATCAGCACCACCGACGCGACCTGCGGAAACACGGTTCCGGCCCGGAGCCGGGACCGCAACGGTGCTGGGAATCTGGACGACCGAGACTCCCTCGAACGATGCGGTTCCGGCGACTCGCCGGTGCCGGGGAGTCCCCGGCACCATCGACGGTGCCGCCGCGGCAGCGGCACCGTGGACTCCCGAGGACGTCGCCACCGGTCCCGCTGATTCGGCGGGACCGTGCCCGGCTGGCGTCAGGGAGGCGATGACAGCGTGGGTGTCCACCCAATGAAGGTGCGCTGGGTCGGGGCCGATGTCAACCGCCGAATCCGGACCGTCATTGGCGACTCCGAACTGGTCGAAGACGGTACGAGACATCAGAAGACAACCGGTAACAACCAGTGGTGAAAATTCTTTCGGACGCGTCTCGCCATGCGAACGTCCCAGTCGCGAGCGGCCATCGAAACCCCATCACGTACAACGCGAGCGAGGCCGAGGTGACCCGAGACAACCGGTACAGTGGCGACGTCGGTGATCAGCCGATCTCCGTGTAGATCGAGTCAATCGCGGCCGACCGAAGACATTCCGAGGTAGTGGAAATCGGACGGGATCGTCCCAGAGGTCGCAGGTTCAAATCCTGCCCCCGCTAC
>CALMKG010000285.1 GCA_937867175.1 uncultured Propionibacterium sp.
CTTCACCTCGGACGTGTACTGGGTTGCCGACATGTTGTCGCAACAACCAGACATCACAGTCGTCCAGACGAAGGACTACATCGCCAACCCGAAGCCCAACGGCTACCGGTCCCTGCACCTCATAGTCCAGGTGCCGGTGTACCTGTCGGACCGCACGGAGAACGTGTTCGTCGAGATCCAGATCAGGACCATCGCGATGGACTTCTGGGCATCGGTCGAACACAAGTTGTCGTACAAGTACGGCCAGCAGTTGCCGTCACATCTCCAGGACGAACTGGATGACGCAAGCCGGATCGCGGCCGAACTCGACCACCGCATGGGCCGGCTCCGCGACGAGATCCGGGCGCTCGACGTGAGCTGACCCCGGGACCCAGCATTCACCATTGCGCCCCCAAGACGCGTCCAAACCCAGCCCTGGACGCCATCGTCTGGGCCTTCCTGGGGGCAGCCTCGTGTGCGTCGCGGACTCAGGCCGGGCGTAACCACATGGTGGTGAGCGGCGGCACCGTGAGCGTGACGGACGCGGGATGCTCGGCCTGCGGATCGCTCGCCTCGACCGCGGTCAGACGGAAGCCCTGCGGCTCGCCGGAGTCGTGGTAGTGGCCCGAGTTCGTGTTCAAGATCACGTCCCAGTCCCCTCCAAGTGGCACGCCGATCTGGAGTTCCCTGCCAGTCGGGGCGAAGTTGGTCACACAGCCCAGCGACGAGCCGTCCGTCCCTGTGCGCAGGAACGCGAAGACAGACTCCGCGTCAGGTGGGGTGCCGAGCCAGGAGAACGCGTCGGGGTCGTTGTCGTTGCTCCACAGCGCCGGCGACTCCCGGTACAACCGGTTCAGGTCGCCCACCAGCGATTGGACGCCTGCATGGTCGCGCTGGGCGAGCAGCCCCCAATCCAGTTCGGCGTGCGCGTTCCACTCGCGGGGCTGGGCGAGTTCGTCGCCCATGAACAGCAGCTTCTTGCCCGGGTAAGCCCACATGAACGCGAAGTAGGCGCGCAGGCCGGCGAACTTCTCGTGCCAGTAGCCCGGCATCTTCGACAACAACGAGCCCTTGCCGTGTACCACCTCGTCGTGGCTGAGCGGCAGCACGTACTTCTCCGACCACGCATACTCCAAGGTGTGGGCCAACTGCTCGCGGTGCCACTGCCGGTCATGAAGCTCGCGGCTCAGGTAGTCCAAGGTGTCGTGCATCCAGCCCATATTCCATTTCAGGCCGAAACCCAATCCCCAGTCACCGGTCGAGCGGGTGATACCTGGCCATGCCGTGGACTCCTCGGCGATCATCACCGCACCCGGCACCCGGGTCGACACAGTGTGGTTCATCTCTTGCAGGAACCAGACGGCTTCCAAGTTCTCGTTGCCGCCGTACCGGTTGGGATACCAGTTGCCGTAGGGGCGGGCATAGTCGAGGTAGAGCATTGAGCTCACCGCATCGACCCGCAACCCGTCGGCGTGGAACTCCTGCAACCAGTACAGGGCGTTCGCATACAAGAAATTGCGCACCTCGGGACGGTCGAAGTTGAAGATGTAGGTCTGCCACTCGGGGTGCCAGCCGCGCCACGGTTCGGGATCCTCGTAGAGGGGGGTGCCGTCGAACTTGCCCAAGGACCACTTGTCTACAGCGAAGTGGGCGGGCACCCAGTCGAGGATCACACCGATGCCTGCCTGGTGGAGACGGTCGACCAGCCGGCGTAGCCCGTCCGGGTCGCCGCGCCGCGAATCGGGGGCGTAGTAGGAGGTCAGCTGGTAGCCCCAAGAGCCCTCATAGGGATGCTGCATGACTGGCATCAGTTCGACGTGGGTGAACCCCAGGTGGGTGAGGTAGCCGGGCAGGCTGTCGGCCAGTTCGTCCCACCCCTGATCACGCCGCCAAGAGCCGACGTGCAGTTCGTAGATCGACATGGGGGACGACTCGGGCAGCCGTCCGGCCCGGCCGTCCATCCACCAACTGTCCCCCCACATGTAGTGCGATTCTTGGACGATCGAATGGGCTCCCGGGCCGGTTTCGGCTCGGAACGCGTACGGGTCGGCTTTGTCGCGCCAGACGCCGTCGTCTCCCAACACCTGGAACTGGTAGACCATGCCCGGACCCACTCCGGGGACGAACAACTCCCAAACCCCCGAGGCGCCGAGCTTGCGCATCGGCAGCTGTGCTGCCAGCCGCGGCCCGGACGCCGGGGCCACGCGGACCCCCCGGGCGGCCGGCGCCCAGACCGCGAACGCCGTGCCGTGGACGCCGTCGATCTCGCGGACGTGGGCGCCCAGCTTCGTCCAGGCAAGCTCGTGGCGTCCCTCGCTGATCAGGTGCAGATCGACGTCGCCGAGCGTGGGCTCGAAGCGGTAAGGGTCTTGCTGGACGACGGCTTCGTCCCAGCTCTCGATCACCAAGTGGTACTGCGGCACGGTCGGGCCGGGGAGGATGCCCGACCACACGTCGAGGTACTCGCGTTCCAGGCGGGCCTCACCCCATGGCCCCCGAGCAACGACTCCGGTGGCGTGACCGTCAAGGACGCGAAGGCTCACCTGGCCGCCGTGGACGTGCGGCCCAAGAATCGCATGAGGGTTGTCATGGTCGCCGCGGCAGACCCGGGAGAGCTCGCGCATCTCGATGAGCTTGAGGTCGGGTGATGTCATCGTGCTCCTAGCGACAAGAGTGGGCGTCGTCGCCCAGCGCACTCGGCCCGCTCGGGTGGGCCCCCAGGGGGGAGCACGATCCCGGGCGTCAGACCTTGTACCACCAGCCGATCATATCGGCGGGCGCCCTGTTCGATGTAGTCAACGACCACGCAAGATGACCCAACCCGCGCGTTTCCTCGCACCTGCGTGATTCAGGGGTGACCAGGTTCCTACTGTTCTTCGCTCGACCCCCCGGTTCATGGGTCGCGCAGCCGGCGCCAGGACGCCGCGCCTGGCCGGAAGAAGCCAGGCCGTCACGCATCGGCTTGTCGTCGAGGCTCAACCGCTCGTCCAGTGGCGCGCCGACGCATCGGTCAGCACATAGATGATGAGGATCTGCACTGTCATGTCGACCAGGGTCAGCAGGCTCGGTACCTGCGCCACCAGGTACTGGGAGAACTCCGCCACCAACGAGATGCTGGTCAAGACCAGGATGAGCCAGCGCGCCCAGTTGCGTCCCCGGAAGACGAACCACGCCAGCAGAGCCGACAACAGTGCGGCAACCAGCTGACCCACCACTAAGGCCGTCATGAACGCCCCACGCTGGGCGGCGTCGATTCCCGGCGGGATTGTATAGGCGCCGTCCTGAAGGCCGATCGCCATCGACGACAGGACCGAGACCAGGATCAGGACGCTCGCGGCCACCACCGAGATCGGCCGGCGTCCGATGTTGGTGGCCAGCGCGGCCGGCGAACCGGGCAACTGCCGCTCGACCCTGGTCGCGCCGGTGTGGTCAGGCAGGCGCACTGACCGCAGGTCGACGATGGGCAACATGCCGTCGGTCTTGATCTGGTCCCCACCCCCGTTCCGGGCGTGATAGCCGGACGTGTAGTCGGCCAGCTCCTCGACCGTCGTGCCCGGCACGGCGTTTTCGATGGACGCCACCACGTGATCGCGTTCGGCGTCGGTGTCGGAGTCGATCTTGTGGGTGATCTGCAAGGTGAACAACGACAATCCGACCGCCCGGTCGTAGGTGCCGGCAGCAAGCCAGTCGACGCGGCGCCCGCCGGGCAGCAGCCAGCCCTCAGGACACGGCCAGAAACGGATGTGGTGACGACGGGCCGGACTGCCTCGTTCTTCCTGCTGGTAAGCGAATTCCTGCATCTTCCCGAAGACGAGCAACGGGCTGACCGGCGCTCGCTGGTAGCTGCGTCTGGTCACCGAGGCCGCGACGATCCGCAAGGCCGAACCCAGGTTGATCGGGTCGGCCGGCGTCCAACCTGCCGATCGCATCGCGAAGCGAATCTGATCCCCACTGCCCAGCAGCGCCAAGTTGATGGGGTCACCGAGCAGGCCGTCCCCGGTGCGCGCACGTCCGATGAAGTAGTCGGGCACATAGATAGCGGTCAGGATGCGGTGAAAACGAGGCAGCGCCAGATAAGCCAGCACCGCCCACAGGCCCAGCAGGTAGACCAGCGCCGCGACGGTATCCCAACCAAGGCCGTGGCGGGCGATGGCGTGCAACGTCTTGCGAGCAACGACCACCGCGAACAGTGCCGTCAAGATCGTGGCAAGTGCGAACGCGAGGTTCTCGAACAGGGCACCTCGCCGCCGGCCCGCGGTGACCATGCTCCCCATGGGCACCAAGGCTATCTTGGCGGCATCAGGCACGGGCAGGACTGACACCGACCCCGGGGGGTACCGACCCCGGGGGTCGCCACCGTCGAGTGTGGTCAGGCGGCCAACCGCTGCAAAGCCTCCTCGATGTCCGGCTTGCGGGGCGCCCCGACGATGCGCTGCCGGACAGCCCCGCCCGGGTCGAGCACAAGCACGGTCGGCGTGCGGGTGACGCCGAACTCCCGGACGAGATCGAGCCGGGTCTCGGCGTCGATGTCGATGTGGGCCAACCTGGGTACGCCAGCGACGGTGTTGGCCGCCGAAGTGAACTCACTGAGCAACCTGTGCGTGGCCCGGCAGGGTGCGCAGACGCTGGAGGAGAACTGGACGAACGTCGCCCTGCTCCCCAAGCCGGCGCCCAATGACCCGGCATCCAGTCGTGCTTCCTGCGGACGGTCGCTGGCGGCCGGACGCGGCCCGCGGACGCGGCCGTCGGTACGGCGACGGTAACCACCGAAGGCCAATGCCAGCACCAAGACGACGCCGACGATGTAGAGGCCGGTCACGGTCGCGGCCCACTCTGGTCGGCCTGGGCGCCCAGCACTCGACGGCCCAGCAGGTAGAGCTCGCAGCCGAGGCAGAAATCGAACAAGGCGTTGAGCAGCGCGGCGAGCAGCGCGACGCCGATCGCCCCGTAGAAGACGGCATCCGCGCCGGCCAGCAGCCCGACAAGGCCGACGGCTGCGAAGGTGAGTCCCACAGCCTGGGCGAAGCGGGGCGGCCGGGCGTCCTCGAACTCGGTCGGCGGCCCGATGCGCGGCCGGACCAGCTTTCGAAACAGCCAGCCGTACGGCTGGTATCTCACGCCCAGCAGAGCCCCCGCGGCGAAGGCGAGCAGTTGGACGGCCAGCAGCGGCAGCCCCCAGCCGGGGCCGAGAATCAAGGCTGCGGCCAGTACCGCCGAGGTGACGACGGCCCCGAAGCGGGGCCCTCGGGGATCAATGACATCGTGGGTGCCTGCGAGGGCGGCCGATGAGGTGGGTGACATGGAGCAGTCCTCCAAAGCGCTGGCAGGGGGATCAGTAGAGGTTGGTCAGGGTTTGCGGTGCCATCTGACGCACATTCCGTGGCGACCGCCGAGGGGTAGCTTCAAGCAGACGACCGGCACGCTCAGCACGGGAGCGGCGATCAGGACGCGCAGTCAGACTTCAGGCGCGACAACACATTCGCAGGCAGGGGCGCACCGGCGTGACGGCGACCAGACCCGGAATGAACATGCCGGAAACCCTAGCACATCGACTTAGG
>CALMKG010000286.1 GCA_937867175.1 uncultured Propionibacterium sp.
CGTGCAGCAGCGCCACAAAGGCGGGATGGTCAGCGGTTTCGTTGCTACCTTCGCAGGTCTGGCCGCCGCCGGCCGGGATACAGGTGGCGGCCCGGAGCAGGAAGACGTCGTCACTGGGGGCCGCGGTGGTAGTCGCGGGCAGGTAGCCGGTCAGCGCGGGGTCGAGATTGTCGACACCATAGATGGCTGCGACGTCGGCGCCATCGTCAGGCGCCCCGGTGTCCAGCAGGTTGATGACATAGTTGCGGACGCCGCTGGCCGTGGCGCGCGAACCGGTGGTGTATACGGCGTAGGTGTCGGCGCCGGCCTGGCCGTCGAGGGTGAGGGTGTGGCCTGCCGCCACGTCCATGGTTTGCAGGTAGTTGACGACCATCCGGTCCTCGCCGCCGGCCGCGTGCACCCGCGTCTGCGAACCGAGGTGGACGTAGCCGTCGCTGCCCAGAGTGTCCGTCATGCCGATGCCCAGTTCGTCTCCGAACGCGATGGTGTCGGCGTCGGCTTCGCCGTAGATGTTGGTCAGGTACGGCGGCTTGTTGGAACCGTCCACCAGGTACCCGGCGGTGATGTCGCCGCTGAAGACCATGGTCGAGCCGTAGTTCTGGTCGAGGTTGCCCCAGTCGCCATGAATGTCGACGTTGTGGGTGGCCCGGATCAGGCTGTTGGCATCGGTGCTGATGTTGTCGCCGACCCGCAGCTGCACGTTGCCCGTGGTCTCCGCGACCAGTCCGTCGGCAAGGATCATCCCGTTGGGAACGGTGCGCGGCGCGTCCGGACCGGCCTCCGCGAACCGCACCGAGCCGCTCTGTACGAGATAGAGGTCCTCATCGGCGGCCGGGGACTCGCGCACGGTCAGACGGACGTTGCCGTTCCCGGCCTGCGCGAGCACCAGGCGCAGGTAGGACGCGGTCTCGGTCACGAAGATCGAATAGGACGCCTCCAGACCGACGTCGGTGCTGGTGAACAGGCCGCTGATCGACGAGTCGATCTCGAGGTCGTTGAGTCCGCTCGGGTTACCGATGCAGCCGCCGTTGGCGGACAGATCGATGGACCGGCCACGGATGTTCCAGGCATCATCGCCGGCCCCACCGTTGCGGGCGTCCAGAATCGAGCCGTTGGTGGTGCGCAACCCGACGTCGGAGACGGTGTGCACGGTGTCGACCTGCAGGTCGCCGACGGTCTCGTCGAAGAAGATGCCCTGGGTCCTGCTGGTGTCACCGGCTGCGGTGTCGAAGGCGTTCAGGACGCCGGGCAGGGCGCTGTTCAGGGTGTCGACATTGATCTCGAGCCAGTTGCCCAGGGCGCCGATGCCGCCCAGGACGCCGGCCTCGCCCGCGTGCATCGTGATGTTCACGCCGGCCACGTCCGCCTCGACGCCGGTGCCGGCGTCGTTGAGGGCGTCCACGATCATGGCCGGTGAGTGCAGGGTGACGTCGCCATAGTTGGAGCGAATCCGTCCGACGCGCAGGTCGTCGGTTTCCTCGGTGTCGATGATCCAGCCGTTGGTGAGGATGTCGATGTGGCCGGTGCCGGTGATCTGCGTGATGGCATCGACGTTGATGCGCTTGGCGGGGCTGATGGCCGGGTCAATGGCCGGCGCGGCCGCCTCGATGATGATGTTGCCGCCCGCGACGACGCCGGGGTCGGCCAGCGCGCCGCCGGCGTCCCGGGCCTTGACCACCCAGGTGGACGCGACGTTGGCGGTGCTCGAACCGGCGGTGCCGAGGCCGTAGCTGGGTGCGGTGCCGCTGTCGGGGGTGAAGAAGGTGTAATGCGTGAGCCCGTTGACGTTGTCGGGCCAGCGGACGAGGACACCTGCCGAGGTCCGCAACCCGGTCTCCTTCAGCGAGGGCTGCATCAGCAGGTTGGCGTCGCCGGTCTGGGCAGCTACCGCGTCGATGAGCACCTCGTGGCTGGTGACTGTTGACGGGTCCGGCACCCGCAGGATGCCGCGGACGTCGAGGTACAACGAATCCCCGGCAGCCACCGTGAAGCGCTGCACCGTGGTGGTCGGCGGATACACCGGCTCGCCGGCGGCGTTCTCGACGGCAACAGTGTCGACGTTCAGGCGCGTGGCAGCGGTGCCGATGGAGGAATGCGGCGTCTCAAGGATGACGACGTTGGTCCGGATCAGCGAGGCGGGGTCGCCTGACGTGTCGACGGCCCGGACGCCGGAACCCAGGATCGGGCCGAACTCGTTGCGCACCTTGGTGGTGCCGATCGGGTTGTCGATCACCCCGTTGATGATGATCGCTGGCCCGTCCACAGCCGGGGCGACGGCGGCGTGCGTGCCGAGGATCTCGATCAGCGTGGGGGCGACGTCGCGACGGATGGTGAAGAGCAAAGTGACAGTCGGGCCCTGGAGGTCGACGATCGGCTGGGCCGAGCTCAGCACGCTGATGTCGTTGACCTGCATCGGCAGCGCGGAGGCGTTGCTGAGCAGGACGCTGGACAGCGTGTCACGGAAGGTCCAGGTGCCCTTGGCGCCAGGCGAGCTGTTGGCGATGGTGGGCGAATCGAAGAAGACGGTGCCCGGCCCGGGGTTGGTGATGTTGTTCACCACGATGGTGTCGCCGACGACGGGACCGCTGGTCTGCTGGGTGGGGCCAACCGTGACGTTGACGGCCTCGGTGATGGTGCCGTCGGCGTCCACGACCAGGCGCGGGGAGCGACCGGAGAGGATGAGGACGTCGGAGTCGAACACCACGCGCTGAGTTGCGACCGCTCCGGAACCATCTTCGTCCCCACCGCCAGCAGCCAGGGACCGCTTGCTCACGTGGCCGTCCATGCCAGCACTCACCGAACCGTTGGCGGTGCTGACGTAGAACGCCAGGGCGGGGTAGGGGCCGGGGTTGCCGTTGGGGGTGTTGCCGGCCACGTCCTTGACGGAGCCGTCGCTCGGGCCCGCGGTGACCAGTGCGTCGTCGGCGCCCGTGACCGTGGAGGTGAGGCTGGTGGTGTTGCGGCCGTCGGCATCGACATACCCGAACAGGCCGGTGGAACGCGCGTAGGAGTCGGCGTAGGTGTCGACGTTGGCGAAACTCGTCCGCAGGTCGACCCCCTCGGTGCCGGTCAACTGCGCCCGGGCACCGATGGTGACTGTGTTGGACGCCGTGGTATCGGCCGTGGCGTCATCGATGCCCTCGCTGTAGAAGCCGGCACCCTTGGAGCTGCTGGTGGCACGCAGCCACAGGCTCGGCACCAGTGCCGACAGGGTGACGCGCCGGGCGCTCAGGATCGCCTCAGAGCCCAGGTCGGTCGCGGTGGTGGCGCCGGTTTTGCCCGCGATGCCGCTCTGCCCCACCTTGACGACCGAGTTGGAGCGGGCGTCGACTCCGAAGCCCAGCCCGCTGGCCGCCGAGTTCTGATCGCCGCTGACACTCGTGGAGGCGCCGACCGTCGCGGTGTTGGCGGCCAGCACGGTCGCGCTCGCAGCGATTGCCGCCCGGGTAATGTAGTCGATCCCGATGGCGCCGGTCTCGGTGTTGGCAACGGTGACCAGGCCGCCACCCTTGGCGGTGTTGGAGCCGTCGGCGTCCGTGCTCGTCGTCGCTGTCAGCGCGAACGTCCTGGCCTGCACCTGCGCCCCGGAACCGATAGTCGCCTGGTTGTCGGTCCAGATGGTGGTGTTGGTGTCGGTCTTGCCAATGCCGACCACTCCGCCGGTGCTGTTCTTCGAGCTGGCCGACGTGCGGGTCGTGCCCGATCCGGTGATCGACACGCTGCCGCGCGGGGCCTCCACCACGGCTCCGGCCCCCAGGACGGCTGTGATGGTGTTCTCGACAGTGATGTCGGCCCGGTTCTGCCCGGCAGCGATGGCACCGCCGCCGGAGCCGGTGGACGTGGCCGACGTGATGCCGTCGCCGGATTGCGGCATGGCAAGCGCGAGGTCCACCCCGCCGAGGCCGAGCAGCTTGTGCGTCGAACCCGCAGGGATTGCGCCGGTGAGGTCGATGCGCAGCGTTTCCTGCCCGGTGCCCGTCGTCAGCGGCACCACCGGCCGCAGCGAGTGGCTGGCCGCGCCGGACAGGCCGCCGGAGGAAAGCGTCACGCGACTGCCGCCGCTCGCCGCGGTCCACAGCTCAAAGGCGTCACCCGCGATGGTGCGCACGTAGTAGGTCGCACCGTCGGTGAGGCCACCGATGGGGCCGAACGGCAGCAGCTGCAGTTGATGCTCGTCCTTGACGGGGATCGGCGTGCCGTCGTCACGGGTGCCGGACGTCTTGGTGAGGCTCAGGGCAATGATCGGGGAATCGAAGGTGTCATTCACCACACCCGATACCGCCCGCGTGATCGTGGTGGTGTACGTGCCATCGGTGATGGACGGGCTGCCGGACAACGTCGCGGTCATGCCGCTCACGCTGGCGATCGTGAAAGTGCCGGAGTAGCCGTCGATCCGGATCTGGGTGCCGTTGGTGAAGCCGTCGGTGGACCAGTTGCGGATCGTGCGCGTGATGGTTGCCGGGACGTCGGGGCTGGCGTCCACGAAAGGATTGAAGTCGAACTGCTCGATCAGGCGAGTGGCCTTGAATCCGGTCGACGCGATCCACAGGTTCGTGCCCGACACCTGGTCGATCGTGAAGGTGCCAGTGACCTCCGCGCTGCTGATCGTCACCTGCTGGTTGGCGTTGAAGCCGTTCGCCAGCCAGGCAGCACCGTCGGTGCGCGTGATCTTCGTCCTGGGGCCGTCCAGGGTGTAGACGACGTTGAGGTTGGCGAGCTTGTCGCTGTTCTTGAGCTGGATCCCCGAGCTGGTCACCGCTGCGACCCGGTAGGTCTGTCCGCTGGTCAGGCCGTCGACTTGTGTCCCGCCGCTGGTGAGAAGGGTGTAGACGACCTTGTCGCCCACCTGGAGACCGTGCGCGACCGGGTTGCCGTCGGCGTCCACGAACACGATGTTGTTCTTGCTCGGGTCGTTGACCGGCTTGCCATCGGAGAATCCGTTCACGTCCACGAGCGAGTTGGCGAAGACGTAGGGATCCGGCGCGTCGTAGGTGACGGCGTCGCCTTCTTCAAACCCGTGGCCGGTGATGGTGACGGTGTTGCCGGAGACAGCCGTCGGGGCGAACAGCCCGCCCTCGCCCACGTCCGCCGCGGCGACCAGTCGAATCGTCCCCTCGTCCACCACAACCACGTAGTAGCGGTTGCCCAGGTTGAGGCCACCGACGCTGACGTCCGGCACGACGTAGTCGCCGGTGACGAACGAGTGCCCCGGGATGCTGATGGTGTCGGTGGCGCCGTTGATCGCGCTGGCATCGAAGACGCCGCCGAACGAGAGCTTGTTGGGGTCAATGCTGGCGCCGGTGAGCACGTTGACGACGCTGTACTGACGCCGAACAAGAACGGTTGAGCCGTCCTCGGTGATGGTCGCCGCGCCGGTCAGGCCGGGGATCGGGGCTCCGTTGTCCGCGTACTCCACGAGGTCACCGGTGGTGAGATTGTGCCGTTCGACCGTCAGGTTGTTTCCGCCGCTGGTGTCCGACGTGTCGACACCCGTCACCTGATGATCGAGCGCGGTTCCGGATGCCTGCGGGACCAGCGTGGCTGCCAGCGACACGTTGCCGTCGGCCAGGATCGTCGCGCTGGTGCCCACCAGTGCGCGCACGGTGGGCTTCGCCGTTGCCTTGGACTGGGAGCCGGCGAAGTCGAGCAGCCCGACGCTGGTTCCGCGCGTGCTGGCGTCCGCCTCGGGGTCCTCAGTGGCGGAGACGTCGACGTTGCCGGTCACGTGGACGAGCGCAGCGTCGGACACCCCCGCCCGCACAGTGGGTTCCACGGTTGCCGTCGAGTCGTTCTTCGTCTGTGCATACACTCCGCCGCTGACGGCCTGCGAGGTCGCACGCGCGTCGTCGACGGAGGACGCCGTGACCGTGAGCAAGGTGGCACCGGGCTGGCCCAAGGTGCCGAGGCTGCCACCGAACGTCACGCTGGTGGACCCGGACCCGGTTGCCGATGATGTGCTGCGGCCCAGCCCGATGAAGCCACCATCCTTGCCACCGGCGACGGCAACGCCGCTGGTGACCGAGGCGCCGACAAGCTGCACGGCTTGCCTGGCCCTGAGCGCGACGCCGGTGTCCACGCAGACCTGCATCGTCGGCTGCTCGGTGGCCGTCGCTGACGAGCCGCTGTCGCCGTACAGCACGCCACCCGACGAGGCTTGCGCGCTGGCGTTTGCCCCGCTGCCGTTCGCGACCGTTCCCGAGGAGTCGGCGTTGTAGCTGCCCACGACCGAGATGCTGCCGCCCGTCGAGACCACTGTGCCGCCCGTGATCGCGGCCTTGACGGACGGCTGCGTCCCGGACTTGGCGGTGATGGTGGCCGCCGCGCTGGCACCTGCGGAGTTCAGTCCGGTGGAGAACGAGCCGGCCTTGGCGGTTGCAGTCGAACTGGCGGCCAGGATGCCGAGCACCGCGATGTCCCCGTCCGCGGTTGCGGTGGTGTCACCGGTGGTGTAGCCGGCCAGCCAGGCGGCGACGTCAGGCTTGACGGTGCTGGTCGCGGTTGTGAAGGCCCCGCTGACGGCAATCAGGCTGATCGCGGTGGCGTGTCCAGTGGCGGTGGTGACCGCGATTGCGCTGTCCCGGGCGCGGATCCGGATGTCGCCGGCGATGTCGAGCGCGACCGGGTCGGCGTAGCCATGGGTGGTCGTCGTGATCGACGCCGTGGCGCTGGCGCCGCCCCCGGACAACGTCACGCCCAACCCGTCAGACTGCGCCGAAGCGACTGCCGACGTCTCGATGGTGGCCGACTCGGCGGCGTCGATGCTCAGGTTCCCGGAGGTCGTCGTGATCGACGCGGACGTCGCGTGCGCGTCGACGGTGCTGGCGATCGTGTTGGACGCCCGGGACGCGCTCACCGAAACGGCGGCACCCACGCCCACCGCGGCGGCGAAGGTCGCTGCCTTCGCGTTCGCGGTGATCTTCGAGGTGTCCTGGGCACTGATGGTGACGCCACTGCTGGCCTGGACGCCCGAATTGCGGGTGTTCGACACAGCGGCGCGCACCAGGGTGTTGACCTGGTTCTCGAGCACGACTCCAGCGCCCGAGGCGGCGACGGCGATGAGCCCGACGCTGAGTGAGTGGCCGTCGGCCTGCACGTCGGCGGTGATGGCGGCGCTCTCGGCAGCCGTCAGCCAGATCTGCCCGGCATTCGCCCGGGCGCTGGAGCTGGACAGGTAGGCCAGCACTTCAGCGGCCTGGTCGTCGCGGCCGACGTAGTTGTGCGCGGTGCCCGTTCCGATGGAGACCGCCCCGGCGTAATAGCCGACGCTGAACCCTGCGGCGACGGTCTTGACCACGGCCGAGATCGTCGAGGTGTCCGACGCCTCGATGGTGATGTCGCCGGCGCTGCGCAGGTCACTGGCGGTGGCGTAGGCCCTGGTCTTGGTCAAGATCACGTTCAGCGCTTCGGCGCCTGCGCCGGCGATGGTGAGGCTGCCGAAGAAGCTCAGGCTGGCGGCGGCGCTGGCGGCGTAGGCCGTCGAGTCGATGATCG
>CALMKG010000287.1 GCA_937867175.1 uncultured Propionibacterium sp.
CCCCACAGGCTCACGCCGTAGAGCCCGCCGACCAGACGTCCCTCGCCATCCCAGGTCTCGATGGAGTGCGCCACTCCGACTTCGTGGGCCTCGGTGTAGACGCGGCGAATGTCGTCGTCGATCCAGCCATGCGGACGGGCCGGATCGGCGCAGCGTTCGAGCACCGCCGGGAAGGCCTGATCGATGGTGGTGGTGTAGTGCCTGGCCGACTTTGGCAGGCTGCGGGTGACGCGCAGGTCGTCAAGTTCGAGAATGGCGCGACGCATCGGCGACCACCAACCCATCACCGATTCGAACGACGACTCATGCAGCGGCATCGGGAAGGCACCGGAGCAATACGCATCCAGCACCAGCGACAGGTTGAGGTCGTCGCTGAACGCGATCAGGTCTTGAGCAGGCCAAAGGGCTGGCGGACCGAAGACCTGCATGAACACGTCCCCAGTCTGGCACCTCGCGCCGACAGACGCGTCCGACCACCGGCGCCAGTGCGTCGACGCGTCGGCCACCCAGCCCAGCGACGATCAGCGCTCGTGCCGAGGCACCCACTCCGACTTCGGATTGCCGATGTAGAGCTGTCGCGGCCGGTAGATCTTCTGGGCGGGGTTGTCGTGCAACTCCTTCCAGTTGGCGATCCAGCCAGGCATGCGTCCAATCGCGAACATCACGGTGTACATGTTCAACGGGATGCCGATCGCGCGCAGGATGATCCCCGAGTAGAAGTCGACATTCGGGTAGAGCTTGCGCTCGACGAAGTAGTCGTCCTGCAAGGCCTCTTCGGCGAGTTCCTGGGCCATCCCAAGCAGCGGGTCCTGGATCTTCATCGAAGTGAGCAGCCGCTCCGCCGCCTGACGAAGAATCTTGGCCCGAGGGTCAAAATTCCGGTAGACCCGGTGCCCGAACCCCATCAACCGGCGGTCGTTCGACCGGTCCTTGACCTCGGTCAGGAATTGGTGCGGCGTGAGCCCCTCACGACGCATCCGCTGCAGCATCTGCACCACCGCAACATTCGCACCGCCATGCTTGGCACCCCACAGCGCCACCACCCCGGCCGAGCAGGACGCATACAGGTTCGCCTCGCCGGAGGCCACCATCCGCACCGTCGAAGTGGAGCAGTTCTGCTCGTGGTCGGCGTGGAGCACCAGGAAGGAGTTGAGTGCGTGGCTGACCTCCGGGGTCGCCTCGTACGGCGTGTAAGGCAACGAGAACATCATGTGCAGGAAGTTGTCGACGTACTTCAGGTCGTGCCGGGGGTAGATGATCGGGTCGCCGATGCTCGACTTGTAGGACGCCGCAGCGATCGTCCGGATCTTGCTGATGAGCCGGGCGGCGTAGAGCTGGAGGGTGACGTCGTCACCGGGGTCGATCTTCGGCCGCTCGTGGGTGGACAACGCATTGATCATCGCCGACATGATCGCCATCGGGTGCGACTGGGTCGGGAAGGCGTCGAAGTGCTTCTTCATCGCCTCGTTCAGCGGGGACGATTGGGTCAACTGCTCGGCGAACTGCTCGCGCTCAGTGCTGGTGGGCAGGTGGCCGAAGATCAACAGGTAAGCCGTCTCGACGAAACTGCTGCGCTCCGCAAGCGTCTCAATGGGGATACCCCGATAGCGAAGGATGCCCTCGTCCCCGTCGATGAAGGTGATCGCGGATTGGCAGGAGCCGGTGTTCACGTAGCCGTCGTCGAGAGTGATGTAACCGGTCTGGGCGCGCAGCTTGCTGATGTCGATGGCGCGCTCACCCTCGGTGCCGACGAGAATCGGCAACTCGTAGGTTCGCCCGTCGAGCTCCAGTCGAGCGAATTCAGTCATGCGGCCCCTTCCGTGCGATGGCGTTCCATGGTCGCGGATCCCCCGCTGCATTGCGGAACGATTCCAGATTACGGTCTGCGAACAAGAGGCTGGTCAGGGCCGAATCCGGGCAACGCGCTCTTCGTAGCTGGGAGCTTTCAGGCTAGCGTAGTTGCATTCCTTCGCCTGCAGGAGCACCCATGCCCGACTCTGGTCAAATCGGCAAGTCAATCATCGCTGCGGCACCGGTGAGTGCACCCAACACGACAGGACGCCTGCTGCGCCGGGTCTTGGAGTTCGCGATCGAGGGTAGCGAGCAGCTGCCGGGGGCCCGGATCGCCGCCGGGCATCAGTTGGTGAGGCGAGGTAGCGCCGAGGACGCCATCGAAGGCCTGATCCGCAACCACGCGGCAATGTGCGGAGCGCAGGGTTTCGTGACCAACCTTGGCGGTTTCGTGACGCTGGTGGTCGGCGCACCCACGAACCTGGCGGGGGTCGCGCTGATCCAAGCCCGGATGGTGGCGGCCATCGCGCACCTGCGCGGCTACGACCTGAACGACTCGCGCGTCCGGCATGCGGTCTTGACCACACTGCTGGGCAAACGGATCGTCGACGACCTGGTCGAGAAGGGCGAGTTGCCGGGCACGCCGCTGGTGCTGGCCACCGCGCCGGGTCTCGATCGTGACCTTGAGCAACTGATAGCCCAGCGAGTCGTGACCGCGTTACTGACGACCGTTGGCGGCAAACAGGCCGTCGGCCTGATCGCCCGGGCGATCCCGGTGGTCGGCGGCGGGGTCGGCGCAGCCACCGATTCTTGGAACACCCTGGCGGTGGGACGCTACGCCCGCGAGCAGTTCGTCAGTCGACGGCCAGCCGATAACTCCGCTGCACCCGAGCAGTGATCAGGCAGGTCACCTCGTAACTGATCGTTCCCATCAGGTCGGCCAGTTCGTCGGTGCCGATGAACTGGTCGCCCTGCCCACCGAGGATCACCACCTCATCGCCCACCGCTGCCGGCGCCGGCCCGGCCGGGGTGACAGGGCCCAGATCGAGCATCGTCTGGTCCATGCAGATACGGCCGACTACCGGGTGGGACCGGCCGCCGACCAGCATGCGTCCCCGATTCGAATTCAGCCGGGAGTAGCCGTCGGCATAGCCCACCGGCACCGTGGCGATCCAGCTGTCGACCGGGGCAGTCCAAGTGCGTCCATAGCCGACGGTCTGGCCCGCCGGGACGCGCTTGACGTGGCTCACCCGGGACTTCCAGGCGAGCGCCTGCCGAAGCTCCACCGGACGCGGGGTGACGCGGGCGTCCGGGTAGTAGCCGTAGGCCATGATGCCGGGGCGCACCATCGTCATCGGCCCGAGGTCGTAGCCGAGGATGGCCCCGGAGTTGGCGGCATGTGCGAACGGCACCGGTGGCAGCCCGGCCGCAGCCCGGGCGTCCTGGATCTGGCCGACGACCGAGGCGAACCGGGCAAGTTGCGCACTGGTGAAATCGGCCCCGGCCGGGGTGTCGCTCGTCGGCAGGTGGGTGAAGATGCCGTCGAAGCGCAGGGACGCCCGGCCGGCAATCCGCTCGGCCAGCACCCCCGCGTCCTCGGGTTCACAGCCGATTCGACGCATGCCGGTATCGATCGCGAGATGCACGCCGTGGCAGCGTCCGGCGTGTTCGGCGACGTCGGCGAGCGCGTCGATGGTGGCCTCGTCGTGGACCGTCAGCGAGAGGTCGTGGGCGACCACAGCCTCCAGTTCGTCGTCGAAGGCCGGCGAGAGCCTCAGGATCGGCAGCTTGATGCCGGCGGCGCGCAGCTCGATGCCCTCCGGGGTGGTCGCCACCGCGAACGCGTCCACGAGGCGCCGGGACGCCAAGTGCCGCGCGACCGGGACCGCCCCGTGACCGTAGGCGTTGGCCTTGACAGCCACCATGACCTGCGCACCCGGGGTCAGCGTCCGCACCTGTTGCACGTTGTGCTCGATGGCGGCCAGATCGACCTCGAGGTGCGTGGCGTAGAGCATGCGGCCATCCTGCCACCGCGCGCCCTGACCAGCGTCCAGCCACGGTGGATCGAAACGCTTCACAGGGCAGTTTCGGCCCTTGGCTGCGCTGATCTCAGAGATCTCAGAACAGCAGTGCCAGCTCCGGCGCACTCAGGATCGTCGAGATGTCGGCGAGGAATTGCGAACCCTGCTCGCCGTCGATCAACTGGTGGTCGAAGCTCAGCGCCAGCGTGGTCACCCAGCGGGGTTCGATACGCTCGTCGTCCCCAGTGCCGACCACCCAGGGCTTGCGCTTGATCGCACCCATCGCCAGGATCGCCGACTCGTCCCCGTTGATGATCGGGGTGCCGGTGTCGATACCGAAGACGCCGACGTTGGTGATGCTGAACGTGCCACCGGCGTAGTCGGCAGGCTGCAGCTTGCCCTCGCGTGCGGTCACGACGAGATCGTTGATCGCCCGGCACAGTTCAACCAGGCTGAGCTTGTCAGCCCCCTTGATCACCGGGACGAGCAGGCCCCGCGGAGTCGCGGCGGCGATGCCCAGGTTCACCTCGTCGTGGTAGACGATCTCGCCGGCAGCGGCGTCCCAGGACGCGTTCAGCTCGGGGTGGCGGGCCATCGCCAGGCAGACGGCCTTGGCGTGGATCAGCAGCGGCGAGACATGCAGGCCGGCGAACTCGCGGCGTGCCCTCAGCACCTCGACCAGCGCCTTGGTGGCGCTGACGTCGATTGTGTTGAACTCCGTGACGTGCACGTGCTTGGCGATCGACTCGGCGACATTGGTCGCGGTGGCCTTGCGGACGCCCTTGATCGGGACGCGGTTGGCGTGCTCGGGGACGCGGCCGAGTCCGGCGGCGGCCTCCACGTCCGACTTGCTGACCGTGCCGCCCGGCCCGGTGGGACGAATCGACTGCAGCGCCACGCCCAGGTCTCGGGCGAGCCGCCGCACCAGCGGCTTGGCCAGCACCTTGCCTACCGCGGTGGTGGCCGGCTGCTCGGCGGTGGTGGTGGCCAGCTGCTCGGCGGTGGTGGTAGCCGGCTGCTCGGCGGTGGTGGCCGGCCGGTCCGCCGGTTGCGCAACCGGACGACGCCGGGTGGTCGGCTCCGGGGCGGGACCGCTGCCGACGAGGTGCTTGGGCTCCTCGTCCGGGTCGTCGGGGGCATCTGTTGCCGAGCCGTCGTCGATTTCGATGATCGGGGCGCCGACGTCCACGGTCTGGCCCTCGGAGGCCAGCAATTTGTGCACCCTGCCCGATACCGGGCTGGGCAGTTCCACCAGCGACTTGGCGGTCTCGATCTCGACCAGGATGTCGTTGATCCGTACCTCGTCGCCCTCCGAAACCAACCACTGGGTGATCTCGGCTTCGACAAGGCCCTCGCCCGGATCGGGCAGCTTGAACTGGTACATCGGTTCTTTCTTGTCAGTAGGCCATCGAACGGTCGACGGCGGCCAGCACCCGATCGAGGTTGGGCAGCCAGTCGCTCTCGACCGAGCTCGGCGGGTAGGGGGTGTCGTATCCGGTCACCCGCAGCACCGGTGACTCCATGACGTAGAAGAGCTCCTCCGACAGCCGGGCGGCGATTTCGGCCCCCGGGCCGTAGTTGCGGGCCGCTTCATGCACCACGATGGCGCGGGAGGTGCGTCCCACCGACTCCAAGATGGTCGCCATGTCCAGCGGCTGCAGGCTGCGCACGTCCAGCACCTCGATACTGCGACCCTCCTGCTCCGCCGCCTTGGCCGCATCCAGACAGGTTCGCACCATCGGGCCCCAGGCGATCAGCGTCAGGTCGTCGCCGGGCCGCACCACCGCTGCCTCATGCAGTCCACGAGCGGCGGCGCTCAGATCGACCTGGCCCTTCTCGTGGTATCGCCGCTTGGGTTCAAGGAAGATGACCGGATCGGGCGCCGCGATGGCCTGCTGGATCATCCAGTAGGCGTCGTTCGGTGTGGCCGGGCTGACCACGGTGAGCCCGGGGGTGTGGGTGAAATAGGCCTCCACCGACTCGGAGTGGTTCTCGACGCTGCCGATGCCGCCCCCGTACGGGAAGCGCACCACCACCGGTAACTCGACGCGGCCGTGGCTGCGGAACCGCAGCTTCGCCAGCTGCTGGGTGATCTGGTCGAAGCCCGGGAAGACGAAGCCGTCGAACTGCAGTTCGACGACCGGACGATAACCTCGCATCGCCATCCCGATCGCGGTGCCGATCAGCCCCGACTCGGCCAGCGGGGAATCCATCACCCGGTCGGTGCCGAACTCCGCTTGGAGATGGTCGGTGACCCGAAAGACACCACCGAGCGAACCGATGTCCTCGCCGTACAGCAGCACCTTCGCGTCGCCCGCCAGGCCGGCACGCAGGCCGGCGTTCAACGCCTTGGCCAGCGTCAATGTGGTGGACGTGGGCGTCTGCTCGGCGGCACTCACCGGCCGGCCTCGCGCAACGCCTGCGCGCGCTGGGCGGTCAGGTCGGCGGTTGGGCGCGCGTAGACCCGGTCGAAGACCTCGTCCAGTCGTGGGGCCTGGACGCGATCCACGGCGGCCCGTACCTCGGCGCCGAAACCTTCGGCCTCCTGGTCAAGTCGTGCCTGCTGGGCGTCGTCCCAGACCCCGGAGGCGCGCAGCCAGGCCTGGGTCCGGTTGAGCGGGTCTTTGCGGCGCCACGCCTCGGCCTGGCTCGACTCGCGGTACTTGGTGGGATCGTCGCTGGTGGTGTGCGCGCCCATCCGGTAGGTGTAGGCCTCGATGAAGGTCGGACCCTGACCGGCCCTGGCCCGGGCGAGCGCCCAATTGGTGACCGACTGCATCGCCAGCACGTCATTGCCGTCGACGCGAACACTCGGGATGCCGAAACCCCAGGCCCGTTGGTAGAGCGGGACGCGGCTCTGCAGTTCCACCGGCTCGCTGATGGCCCACTGGTTGTTGACGCAGATGAACACGGCCGGCGCCTGATAGGCGGCGGCGAAGACGTAGGCCTCGTTCACGTCGCCCTCGCTGATCGCGCCGTCGCCGTGGAAGATCACCGAGACACCGGTGTCGGCCATCGGGTCGGCCGCCGCGTCCCGTGCCTGACCCATCGCGTAGCCGACACCGTGCAGCGTGTGTGCACCAATCACCATGTTGTAGTGGTGGAAGCGCAACTGCTCCGCATCCCAGTCGCCCATCTCGGCACCCTTGAAGATCGCCAGGATTCGCTCGACGGGCAATCCCATCAACAGGGCCAAGCCGTGCTCGCGGTGGCTGGGGAAGACATGGTCGGCCGGGCCGAGGGCGGCGCGCACGCCGACCTGGATGGCCTCCTGGCCCAGCAGTGGCGCCCACAGGCCGAGTTGCCCCTTGCGCTGAAGCGCGGTGGCCTCGGTGTCGAAGCGCCGGATCCTGGCCATGTCACGCAGCAGGTCGACCGCCTGGGCGGGCTTGAGTTGTGGGGAGAAGTCCGGGTCGACGACGCGGCTTCCGGTCTCGTCGACCAACTGCACCATCGGCGTGGACGCCGGGTTCGGCGCATCGAACCTGCCGGTACCTGTTTGGGTTTGCGTGGTGGGCCTACCGATTGACATCGCTGCGGTCACCCGTGCCTCCTGAGGTTGTCCTTCCGGAACATAAACCTACGCTACCGTAGGTTGTCTGTATACCCCAGGTTACCCAACCGTAGGTTTCTAGTCAGGGACAAGAAGTTACGGATCCGTAGCTTTCTGGTTGCGGACTTCCCACAACCGGCCGGTCAAAGCCCGCTCGATGGCTCCGGGGAGCGCAGCGGTCAGTCGCCGAGCGTGGCGACGAGCACGGCCTTGATCGTGTGCAGCCGGTTCTCTGCTTCGTCGAAGAGCACTTGGGCATTGGCCTCGAAGACATCGTCGGTGATCTCCAGGGCAACCATGCCAGTCGCCTCGTGGATCTGGCGTCCCACCTCGGTGCCCAGGTCGTGGAAGGCGGGCAGGCAGTGCAGTACGCGTACCTGCGGGTTGCCGGTGCGGTCCAGCAGCGTCCGATTCACCTGGTAGTCATGCAGGGACGCGATGCGGTCCACCCAGGCGTCCTTCGGCTCCCCCATCGAAACCCAGACGTCGGTGTAGACGAAATCGGCCCCGCGAACGCCGGTGTCGATGTCGTCGGTGATGGTGACGCGGGCACCGGACGCCTCGGCGAGGCCGCGAGCTTGGTCGATCACTTCGGTGGCGGGCTGGTACTGCTGCGGGGCCACGATCCGCACGTCCATCCCCATCAGGGCACTGCTCACCAGCACCGAATTGCCCACGTTGTAGCGGGCGTCACCGAGGTAGGCGATCGAGACCTCGGCCAGCGGGCGTCCGGCGTACTCGACCATGGTGAGCTGGTCGGCCAGCATCTGCGTGGGGTGCCATTCGTTGGTCAGCCCGTTCCAGACCGGGACCCCCGCATTCGCGGCAAGCTCCTCGACCCTGGCCTGCTCGAACCCGCGGTACTCGATGCCGTCGAACATGCGGCCCAGGACCCGAGCCGTGTCGGCGATCGACTCCTTGTGCCCAAGCTGCGACCCTGCGGGGTCGAGGTAGGTGCAGTGCGCACCCTGATCGTAGGCGGCTACCTCGAAGGCGCAGCGCGTCCGCGTCGAAGTCTTCTCGAAGATCAGCGCGAGGTTGCGGCCGACCAGACGGCGCTGTTCACGACGCTCTCGCTTGGCCGCCTTGAGCTCGGCCGACAGGTCGAGAAGATGGGTCCACTCTTCGCGGGTGAAGTCGAGTTCCTTCAGGAAGTGGCGGTTGAGCAGGTGCGGCATGGACGAATACTAGGGCCCGGACGCCACGGCCGGCGTCCGGGGGCTGGCTACGCTCGTGGTCGTGATGACGCTGACATTCGTTTGTTGGGGAAACATCTGTCGATCCCCGATGGGGGCGCAGGTTGCGCAGGCCTGGGCAGATCGGGCGGGGCTGCAGGTTCGGGTCGACTCTGCGGGAATCAGCAGAGAGGAGTTCGGCAACCCGATCGACCGGCGGGCCGCGCGGGTATTGGCGCAGCACGGCTACCCGGTCGGCAGCCATCGGGCCAAGCAGGTGGATCGGCGGTTGGTCGACGCCTCCGACCTGGTACTCGCCTTCGAGCCGCTGCACCTGGACCGGCTGCGGCGACTCGTCCCGGACGCCGGTCACCTCAATCTGGTGACCGATTTCGACCCCGCCGCAGCCAAGGGCAGCGGCATCGCCGACCCGTGGTACGGCACCGTGGACGACTTCATCGAAACCCTGGCGGCGATCGAGGCGGCGATGCCGGGAATCATTGAGGCAGTGCGGGGCGCCAGCACGCCGCGTGGATAGGCTGGATCCATGACGTTGTTCCTGATCGGTGGCGGTCCGTCACAGGCCGTGGCGACCGCGGTTGACGAGTTCGTGTCGGCAGCCCGCAGTCGAGGCAATCGCATCGCTATCGCGTTGCTCGGTTCGGCCGAAGAGGCTGCCGGTTTCCTCGACGCGTACGCCGACCCGATCACCTCGCGCTACCCCGAGGCGCTGATCGAGCCGATTTGGCTGACCGATGACGATGAGGGGCCGATCGCCTGGCCGACCGACCCAGAGAACCTGGCGGGGCTCGTGGTCGCCGGTGGTTGGACGCCCGGCTACCTGGAAGCGCTGGCGAACTGGCGAGAGACGATCTCGAAGCTGGTGCGCGGCGGCGTGCCGTACCTCGGTTGGTCGGCCGGCGCGATGATCGTCGGACGCCACGCCATCGTGGGTGGCTGGCAGCATCGGGGACGTCGGGTCGCCCCCGAGATCGCCGGTGAGGGCAGCACCGAGCTCGACATCCGCGACGGCTTGGCCCTGATCGGCCCGAGCATCGAGACTCACTCCGACGCCCAGTTCCTGGTGGGGCGTGCGATGGCCGCGCTGCAGGCCGGCCCCATGCAGACCGTGGTCGCCATCGACGAAGACACCGCACTGGTGATTGATGCGTCGTCGGGGCGCACCAAGGTTGTCGGCGCCGGCCGCATTGCCTGGGTGACCAAGGGCGACGACGACCAGTTCGGCATCCGGTTCGAGCCCCGCGGCTGAAGCCGGCCGGTGGTCATGAGGGCGAATATGGCAAGCTAGGGCCATGCACATCCTTGTTGTTGACGACGACCAGGCGGTGCGTGACTCGCTGGCCCGCTCGCTGCAATACGGCAGCGGCTACGAAGTGACCACCGCCGAGGACGGCCTGGAGGCCTTGGCCAAGCTATCGTCCCTGCGCCCCGATGCAGTGGTGATGGACGTCATGATGCCGCGCCTGGACGGCCTCGAAACCACCCGCATGCTGCGACAGTCCGGCAACGATGTGCCGATCCTGATCCTGACCGCCCGCGACGCGGTCGGCGACCGGGTCGACGGGCTGGACGCCGGCGCCGACGACTACATGGTCAAGCCGTTCTCGCTGGACGAACTCAGTGCCCGCCTGCGCGCCCTCACCCGGCGCTCTCGCCCAGATCAGGAGACCGGCGCCGAGACGCTGACCTTCGCAGACCTGGTGATGGATCTGTCGACCCGCGAGGTCTCCCGGGGCGGACGCCGCATCAGCCTGACCCGCACCGAGTTCGCTCTACTGCAGACCTTCATGGAGCACCCCCGACACGTCCTCGAACGGGGCTGGCTGCTCAATGAGGTCTGGGGCTTCGACTTCCCGACCACCGCGAACTCGCTCGATGTCTACATCGGCTACCTGCGACGCAAGACCGAGCAGGAAGGCGAGCCACGGTTGATCCACACCATTCGTACCGTCGGCTACGTCCTGCGTGAAACGCCCCCGTGATCCGGCTGCGCGACCTGCTACGGCGATGGCTGACCCGTGGATCGTCGTTGCAGAAGAGCTTGGCGCGCGCCACGTCGCTGTGGGTGGCCTTGGCCGTGCTCTTCATCGGCTCGGCGGCCTACCTGTCGGCCCGCAACTCGATGTTCGAGCAGCTCGATCAGGAACTCGTCGAGGTCGCCAGCTATGCGTCCGACCCGATCAGCACCGATGTCCAAGGGCTTGGCGGATTGAATGCCTCCGCGTTGCAGGCTGCCAACGTGAGTCTGGCGTTGGTGCGATCCGATGGGCAGGTCTGGCGGGTGCAGGGCATGCGCGCCAGCATCACCCCGGGCGTCGATGAGATCGCGATCGCCCGCACCCAACAGGGCAGTTCGACCCGCTCGACCATCGGCAACGACGGCAGTCCCTACCGGGTAGTGGCAGTGCCCTTGACCGTCGAATCGGGACGCTACGCGATAGTGCTGGCCCGGCCGCTGGGCCCGACGTTGGCGACATTGAGACTGATCGGCACCCGAGTCACCATCGTCGGCCTGATCTTCATCGTGGCGGCAGCGCTGATGGGCTACTACTCGGGACGACAGCTGATGCGTCCGCTGCGCGAACTGTCGACCGCGGTGACCCGGGTCGCAGAAACCGATGAGCTGACCCCGATCGGAAACTACACCGATGACGAACTGGGCGACCTGTCCCGCAGCTTCGACACCATGATCCACACGTTGGCCAGCTCACGTGACCGCCAGAAGCGCCTGATCGCCGACGCCGGGCACGAGTTGCGTACCCCGCTGACGTCGATGCGCACCAACATCGAGTTGTTGGTGGCGGACGAGAAGTCGGGCATGTTGCCGCCCGGCGCCCGTGCCGAGATCCTGGCCGACGTGGCAGCCCAACTCGGCGAGTTCACCTCGCTGGTGGGCGACCTGATGCAACTCAGCCGGGACGACGCGGTGAGCCCGAGCCCCGAGCCGCTCGACTTCGCCGATGTGGTGGCGGCCGCCGTCGACCGGGTGAAGCGACGCGGGCCGAACTTGACCTACGACGTGGTGCTGGAGCCCATGTTTATTGTGGGCGAGCCCGACACCTTGGAGCGTGCCGTCACGAACCTGCTCGACAACGCCGTCAAGTTCTCTCCGGAGACCGGCACCGTGCACGTCCGGCTCGCCGACGGTGAGCTGACCATCTGGGACGAGGGCCCCGGCATCGTGGAAGACGACCTGCCCAAGATCTTCGACCGCTTCTACCGCTCCAACAAGGCGCGCAACACCCCCGGCACGGGGCTCGGCCTGGCGATCGTCGCGCACACCATCAACGCGCACGGCGGCACCGTCGAGGCAGCCAACCAGCCGGGCGCGGGTGCGAGGTTCGTGGTCCGACTGCCGGCGTCGGAGATCTCCTCGGACGAGGACTCGGTCCCCGTCGGGTGATCCCCCGAGCCCGGAGTTGTCCACAGGCCTGTGCACAGACTGGGGAAAACTACACATCTGTAGTTACATTGCTGTGAGCAACTCCGGACCTGACCTGATGCGTCCGGTTTGGGGTTCATGCCCGGGCATCGGGCCGTAGGGTGGGGCAAGTCGGACGAATCGGCCACAAAGGAGAGCCACAGTCATGCCCCCCTCAGCCCAAGACCTAGTGATCGCGAACTACCAGGCGCAGCACGCGGCGCTGGTCGCCGGAGACTACGACGCGCTCGGCAAGCTGCTCAGCGATGGGTTCACCCGCACCCACTTCACCGGCCGGAACATGACCAAGGCCCAGTGGCTCAAACAACTGAGCAGCGGTGACCTCACCTACCACTCATTCGAAGAGATCAGTGTCACCGTCGAGGTCGAAGGCTCCCGGGCCTCCCTGGTCTCCCGCACGATCAGCGACGCCACCTTGTACGGCGAGCGCAAGCATTGGCGGATACAGCTGAGGCAGACCTTCCTGCGGGACGCCGGGGTCTGGCACGTGACGCATTCCACCGCGACCACCTGGTAGGCCGACGCCTCAATGGGGCTTCCTAGTCGTCGGCTGCGTGCCCACGGCTCATTCGGGCCGGCGACTCCACGAAGTCACCGACGATGCCAGCCGCCGACTTGGGCCAGGCGAAGTACCGGACCGCAAGGTTGATCATCGCAGAAACCCGGTTGCGTCCACCCAGCAAAGTCATCAGGTGCACGACCACCCACAAGATCCACGCCACGAAGCCGGTCAGCTTGGGACCCTTCGGGAACTGCACCACTGCCGCATAGCGCCCGATGGTCGCCATCGTGCCCTTGTCGTGGTACGCGAACTCCTGGCGGGGTTGGCCGCCGGCGTCCGCAATGATGTTGCGGGCCGCCAGGACCCCCATCTGAATGGCCGGCTGCGCCAACTGCGGCTGCGGGTCGTCGGCGCAGAGCACTGCGTCCCCGGCCCCGTAGATGTCGTCATGGCCGACGACCCGCAGGTCTTTCCCGACCAGGATTCGACCGCCGCGCCCCTGCGGTAGACCCCAGCCGTCGACCTCCGGGTGACCTCCGACGCCGCTTGCCCAGATGACCAGGTCACAGTCGAGGCGGGAGCCATCGGCGAAATCGACGTGGTCGGCGGCCACCTCCTGCACGGCAGTGTCCATCCGGACGTCGACGCCCAGGCGCGAAAGCTCCCGGCGCGTGTAGCGCTGCAGCCGGCGATCGAACGGCCCGAGCAGCCGGTCGGTCATCTCGACCAGGACGACGTGGAAGTTGTCCACGCCGACCTCGGGATACAGCACCGGCAGCGCTTGGGTCTTCATCTCGGCCAGCGCGCCCGCGGTCTCCACACCGGTCGCCCCGCCGCCCACCACCACCGCAGTGAACCGCTTGTTCGGGTCGGCTTCGGCGGCCATCAACTCCAGACCGGAGAAGATGATGTCGCGTACCTCCAGCGCCTGGGCGCGGGTGTAGATCAGGCGGGAGTTCTCCTTGGCGCCGGGGACGCCGAAGTAGTTGGCGCCGACGCCCGGGCAGACGATCACCTTGTCGTAGGGTACCGGGGCCCCGCGGCTGACCACGACCTGCTTGTTCTCGACATCGATGCCGGTCACGGTGGCCCGCCGGAAGCTGGCCAGGTGACTGCGATCATTGGACGCCCAGCGCCGCAGCGAGTACGTCACGTCGCCGGGATTCAGTGCACCCATCGCCACTTGGTAGAGCAGTGGCTGGAACGTCGTATAGGCATGCCGGTCGATGATTGTCACCTCGTGGCCCGCTGCGATCAACTCGCTCGCAGCGTTCAAGCCCCCGAAGCCGCCTCCGACGATCACCACACGCGATTCAGTCATACCTGCCATTCTCACTCGCCGCGAAGCCGAAAGCACGCTGATCGCTCACCCCACCAGACAGCCACCGGTGGGCACCGGCTCCGACAATGCGCCGGCGGCGTCCAGCAACGGAGCTGTCGCGGCATCGGTGAGGACGTAGCCGGTCTGCGGATCAAGAGCCGACATCGCGAAAACGGTGCCTGCCACACGTCCGTCGGGGGTCAGCAGGGGCCCGCCCGAGTTGCCGGACCGCACTTGCCCACGGATCGAATAGACCTCACGGGTGATGCCTTGCTCACCGTAGATGTCGGCGCCGTTCTCGATGACGGTGCCCCGGATGCGGCCCTGGCTGAGGGTGTACGGGCCGCCCCACGGGAAGCCTGCGGCCACCACATCGGCACCGACTGGCAGGTTCTCCGGGGCCCTGGGCAGCGCTGCGGCCACCAGACCCGGCACTGCCAGGATCGCCAGGTCGAGATCGGGATCGTAGGCGACCACGGAGGTGTCTTGCCAGGGGCCGCGTCCACCAACGGAGACACCCACCCAGGTCGATCCAGCCACCACATGGGCGTTGGTCACCACCCGCTCCGGGGCCACCACCCAGCCGCTCCCGGCGGAGTCGCTGCGACAGGTGGGGGCATCGGTCCGCACCTGGACGATGCTGGACGCAGCCTGCTGTATCTCTGGGCGGCTGAGCGAATCGGTGTCAGGTTCGGGAGCCGGCAACTCCGGTTCCGCGCCGCCGAAGACCTGCGGCAATTCGCTCTGCAGGACGTCGACCGCCCGTCCGGGCAGCTCGTTGAACCGATCGGGCACCGCCATGTCCAAGGCGAGATAGACCCGTGATTGTGAGATGACACCGGCGATAGAGGCGGGCACGAATGGCCGGACCGCGGTGACCACGAACCAGACCACGAACGACATCACCAGTGCCGCCGCGATGGCCCCGAAGAAGGCGTCGGGCCCCTTGGCCCGATCCCGGCCGCGGAGCCGGTGCCCGAGGGTACCGAAGATGGCCTCACCGATCGCAATGCCACCGAGCACAACCATGATGATGGTCGTGCTGCGCAGGATGCGGCTGCTGTCAAGGATCGGGAACAAGCCGACGACCCGAGGCGCTGCCCAGAACCCGGCTGCCGCCCCGGCGACCAACCCGATCAGGCCGAGAGTGCCGACGGTGAAGCCGTTTCGGGCGCCGAAGACCGCGCGCGCAAGGATCAGCAGCCCGATGAACACGTCGAGCCACCCGGCTGCGTCCACTTCAGTGTCCTTTCGTATCGTCGGCCCACCAACAGGCGGTGCCGACGATACGAGTTTGACATGGGTCACCCAACCCGGCGCCCAGCCGGCTCGCGACTAAACTCGGCGTTGGCTAAACCGCCTCAGCGCGGTCGAGGGCGTCCAGCGCGTCACGAGACTCATCCATGATCATGGCGTACATGACATCACGGGCGTCGTCCTCGGAGACATCAATGGCCAGCGCAATCTCGGCCAGCAAGGGGGCGGAAGCCTCCTTGAGCAGGTCTTTCTCACCCAGGGAGAGCGACCCGCGCTCCCGGCGCCGGATGAGGTCGCGGACCACCGCCGCCAACTGCAACGGATCACCGGTTGCGATGCTGGCGCGATTGGCCTTGTAACGACGGGACCACTGGGGTTCCTCACTGACGGTCGGACCACTGAGCACCTCGGCAAGCCGGTCGAGCTCATGGAGACCTGCCACGTCGCGGATGCCGATCTCCTCGGCCTTGCCGACGGGCAGGCTGATTGACAATTTGCTGCTGACGACTTCGAGTTCGGCATAGTCCACCTGCTCACCGCGTATCGTCCGGGTCATGACCTTACCCACCACCGCAGGACCATGGTGAGGGTGAATGACGGTCTGACCAACATGGAGCTTCATGAATTGTCCTCGCAACAGATACTCGCCACCGGTCCCGTAAGCACACAGCTCGCCTCGACGCATCGGGCAACAACGCGCCATCAGGCGGGACCGTCCTTTGGTCCCACAGGTCAGCAGTGCTAGTTTACCAGATTAGGAGGGTTATACCCAGGCGTCGATGCATACGACCTAGTCACGACGATCTTGGCCGTCTTCTCGATGAGTGAAACGCTCGGTTCCGTGAACCCGGGCCTCAGAACCAGGCCGGATCGGCGACCTCGCCGCGTCCCAACCAGACCGCATCACCGGCGTCCAGCCGGGCTGCCACCGCTGACACCTCGACCAGGGCACCGGGACGCGCCAACTGCTGCACGACCGAGACGCTGACCAGCGGGAGCGAGTTCGGGTCGAGATAGTCGGCCGCAGACTGCGCCGCTGCCCGCAGGTCGACGCCGGCGACCACCTTGATCTCAAGGCTGACCAGGTCGGTGGCCTGCGTCCCCGCCGCCGCCAGGCAGGCCATCACGTTGACCATCACCTGCTTGGTCTGCGCCTCAATGTCGCCCTCTCCGATCACCGCACCGGACGCGTCCACAGCGTTCTGGCCGCCGACGAAGACCAGGGACGCCCCGGCGGGCACCACGGTCGCCTGTGAGTAGTAAGGAGACCGCTCGAGCTGATCAGGGTTGATACGTTCAACGGCCATCTTGGTCCTCCTTCGCGACGAACCAGGCAGCCAGTTCGTCCAACGTCCGATGCTCAAACTCGAAGCCGGAATCGAGCAGTACCTGCGGCACCTGGTCCTGGCTGTCCACCGCGCGTTCAGCGAACTCCCCGACGACCAGGCGCATCGCCCAGACCGGCACCGCGATCGGGAAGGTGGTCCTTCTCATGGCGTGGGCGAGCGCCCGGATGAGTTCGGCGTTCGTGGTAGTCACCGGGGCGGCCAGGTTGACCGGCCCGGCGATCGGGTGGTCGATCAACCAGGTGAAGGCACGCACCTCGTCGGGCAGGCTGATCCACGGCCAGATCTGGTTCCCTGACCCCAGCGGGCTCGCCACGCCCAGCTTCAACAGCGGCATCAGCGGGGCGAGCGCCCCACCGTTGGGCGTGACCACCAGACCAGTGCGGGCCAGCGCCACCCGGTTGCCGGCCTCGGACGCCTCGCTGGTCGCCTGCTCCCACTGCTGCACCACGTCGGCCAGCCAGTCGCTGCCCGGTGGGCTGGACTCGGTGAGTCGTTCCCGGCCCCGGTCGCCGTAGTACCCGACAGCCGACGCACTCACCAAAGCGACGTGCGGGCCCAACTCGGTCGCAGCCCGGGCAAGCGTGCGGGTGCAACGCACCCGACTGAGCAGGATCTGGCGCTTGCGCCACGCAGTCCAGCGATGGCTGATCGGAGCGCCGGAAAGGTTGACCAGAGTGTCCACCTCGGCGCAGGGCTCCAGGTGGACCTCGTCCTTGGCGGGGTTCCAGCCCACTTCGTCGGGTTGGACCGCCGCCCCGCGAACCAGCCGAAGGACGGTGTCCCCCCGGTCACGAAGGTGACGCACCAGGGCGGTGCCGATCAGACCGCTGGCCCCACCCACCGCAATTGTCGCCATGCAACGATCGTAAGAGCTAAGCGCCGTGTCCGCCCGGGCTTCGACAGGCCGACCGGCTCGGACTCAACCCTGGCGCTTGCGGATGGCCGCCCACTCGTCCCGCAGGCCGACCGTGCGATGGAAGTGCATCGGCTCGTCCGGGTCAGCGGCGAAGTAGCCGAGCCGCTCGAACTGGACGGCCTCGCCGGGCCGCGCGCCGCTGAGCGCCGCCTCCAGCCAGCAACCCTGTAACAGTTCGCGCGAGTTCGGATTCAGGTCGTCCAGCGGTTCGCCGGTGGTTTCACCGGGCAGCGCCGTCACGAAGAGCCGGTCGTAGAGCGCCACGCTCGCCGCCACCGCGTGTGGACGCGAAACCCAATGCATGGTGGACTTCACCTTGCGGCCATCAGGGGCGTCGCCGCCCTTGGTCTGCGGATCGTAGGTGGCCAGCACCTCGACCACCTGGCCGTCGTCGTCGGTGACCACCTCAGTGGCGGTGACGAAGTAGGCGCCACGCAGCCGCACCTCGCGTCCGATCGAGAGCCGGTAGAACTTCGGTGGCGGTGACACGGCGAAGTCGTCCTGCTCGATGTACAGCTCGCCGCTGAACGCCACCCGACGCAGGCCGTCGTCGGGATTCTCGGGGTTGTTCATCACCTCGAAGTACTCGACCTGCCCGGCCGGCCAATTGGTGATCGTCAGCCGCAGCGGTCGCAGCACCGCCATCCGGCGCTGCGCGGTCTTGTTGAGCTCGCGGCGCACATAGCTCTCCAGCTCCTCCAGCGCCTGCCGGGAGTTGGTCTTCGAAACCCCCATGTCACGGCAGAACGCGACGATCGCCGAGGCCGGGTAGCCGCGCCGACGCAGCCCACTGAGGGTGGGCATCCGCGGGTCGTCCCAGCCATCGACGATGCCGTCGTTGACCAACCTGGCCAAGCGCCGCTTGGAGGTGACGGTGTTGTTGAGTTCGAGGCGGGCGAACTCGATCTGCCGAGGCTGTTCGTAGGGCAGCGGTAGCTGCGCCAGACACCATTCGTAGAGTGGCCGGTGGCTGACGAACTCCAGGGTGCACAGCGAATGGGTGACGGCCTCGATCGCGTCTGACTGGCCGTGCGCCCAGTCGTAGGTGGGGTAGATCACCCACCGGTCCTGGGTGCGGTGGTGATGGCCGCGACGAATCCGGTAGAGCACCGGGTCACGCAGCTGCATGTTCTCGGCATTCATGTCGATCTTGGCGCGCAGCACGCGGGCGCCGTCGGTGAACTCACCGGCCTTCATCCGGCGGAAGAGGTCGAGGTTCTCGTCGGGGGTGCGGTTTCGGTAGGGCGAGTCGATACCGGGTTTGCCGTAGCCACCACGCTGCGCCGAGATGGTCTCGCCGTCCTGGTCGTCGACGTAGGCCTTGCCTTCGGTGATCAGCAGTTCAGCCCATTCATAGAGCTGGTCGAAGTAGTCGGAGGCGTACAGCACGTTCGCCGGCTCGAAGCCGAGCCAGCGTACGTCGGCGATGATCGAGTCGACGTACTCGGTTTCCTCGGTCTCGGGGTTGGTGTCGTCGAAGCGGAGGTTGCAGATACCGCCGAAGTTGTTCGCAATGTCGAAGTCGACGGTGATGGCCTTGGCGTGCCCGATGTGCAGGTAGCCGTTGGGTTCGGGTGGGAAGCGGGTCTGGACTCGCCCTGAGTAGGTACCGGCGACGTTGTCGGCACGCACGATCTCACTGATGAAATCCCCAGCGGAGGATACGGACTCACTCATGGCTGCGAAGTCTAGCGGGTGCGGCCTTCAGCCCTCGCTGCGGCGACGCCAGGGCAAACAACGCGACCGATTCGCCCGCCGGGTCGCGGACAAATCGGTCGCGTTGTTCTTCTGCGCTCAGTCGACCCGCCGATTGACCCCGGTGAGGCCGTTCAGCAGCGCGCTGACGACGCTGATGATGATCGAACCGCCGAAGGCCGCGCCCCAACCGCTCACGGTGAACGGCACGCCGAACTGGCCGAGGATCCAAGCGCTCAACATCAACATGGCTGCGTTGATGACCAGCAGGAACAGCCCGAAGGTGACCAGGATGAGGCAACCGCTCAGCGCCTTCACCACCGGCTTGACCACCGAGTTGACCAAACCGATGACCAGCGAGGCAAGCACCAGCGTGACGATCACGCCACCGGACTCATGCGTGGGGCCCAACCCGAGGCCGGGCACCAACCAAGCCGCCACCCAGACGGCCACCGAAGTGCCGGCGATTCGCAGCAGCAGGTTCATTCTTCCTGTATACCATCCGGCTGCCAGACCATCGCGGAGCGCGGGCCGTGACGGGGTAAGCCCACGTCGCGGCCGGCCAAGTGCGCGTCCACCAGCGGTCGCAGGGCGTCCAACCCTTCGAACACAACCCCCCTCAACCCGCACCTCCGGGCCGCCTCGACATTTCGCGGCCGGTCGTCAGTGAACAAGACGTCCTGGGGAGCAAGACCCAGACCGGCCACCGCGAGCCGGAAGACCGCCGCGTCCGGCTTGCCCTTGCCCACCCGCCCGGACAATGTCACCGACGGCAGCTGGCCGATCCACGGCTGGTCACGTTCCAGCATCTCGATCACGTCGACCGGCACGTCCGACAACACCCCGACCGGGCAACGGCG
Organism: uncultured Propionibacterium sp.; assembly: GCA_937867175.1. Taxonomy (GTDB): domain Bacteria; phylum Actinomycetota; class Actinomycetes; order Propionibacteriales; family Propionibacteriaceae; genus Brooklawnia. The sequence continues at coordinate 19,904 of CALMKG010000287.1, forward strand.
GGCCAGTCCGCGCACGTAGTCGACCATCTGGTCGTCCGGCCACGACCAGCCGGCTACCTCGGCGGCGATCACCGCGTCCGGGTCGGCGATGCTGCGTCCGGAGGTTGCGGCCACGGCGGCCCAGTAGGCGCGGCCCGATTGCACGCCGTGATCATAGGGCGCCCGCAGCGCCCAGAACGGCTCCCACAGGTCGGGGCCCCCGAAGCCGGCCGCCCGTTCGATCGCAGCGATCGCCTCGGGGGTCTGGACGCGCATCACCACGCCGTAAAGGTCGAACAACACTCCTCGGGTCATGCCCCTTTGATACCGCAGTCTGCGGACGCTTGCACCCGCAGCCGATCAGCTGCTCGCCCGGCAGGGTCCTGCGGACGCTCCCTGGCAGGCGTGTCCCCGCAGTCCCTGCACCGATCCGAGCGGGGCTGGCGATAGCATGGCGGCATTCACTGGAGGAGACCTGTGGGCGAAGAACTGCCAAGCCACGACGAGGTGGCCAGATACGACTCGGTGCAGCAATCTCGTCCGGCGGCCGAGACCTCGCTGGGGCGTCCGGACTGGCCGGCAAGCAAGACCGCCGGCGGTGGCGCCACTCAGCGTCCACCTGCCATGGGCGTCACCGTGGCCTTGATCGCGGTACTGATGGTCGCCTCGCTGGTGGTGTTGGTGGCGGGCCTGGCGATGGTTGATCGCGAACTGCCGCGCTACGTACCGGTGATCGCGATCACGATCGGCGGCAGCCTGCTGGCCTGGCACGTCCGCGCAGTCATCGCCGGCAGCGGTCGCCGCACCGCGATGATCAGTCCTTGGCCGTGGATCGGGCTGGTGGTGGTGGCCGCGTTCGGGGCCACCCTGGGGTTCGCGTTGTTCGACCTGCTGACCGGCGTGCGCAGTGCCGCCAGGGTCGCCCTGGTGTCGGCGGGGACGGTGGGCATGCTGGCCGGGGTGATGGCCTTCGTCCGGGACGCCGACATCCGTGAACAGGCCAGGACAGCACCGCCGGCGCAGGCACAGCCCGAACCGGAACCAGAACCGGAACCCGCCGTCTACTTCGATCCCAGCGACCAGGCCGATTCGCTGCGTCCGCGTGGCACGTGGCCGCTGCCGCGGCGTGGCACCACGGCGGACGCATCACTGTGGGAGGAGTCGGCGCCCGAGGAGCCCGAACCCCCCAGGCGCGCCCGGCGCGGCATTTGACCCCGGCCACGGCAGGTGGGCTAAGGTCATGAACCCATGCCTTCCCCCGTCCCAGCTGCCGCGTCCATGGGGGCGGTGCAACCTTGAGCCAGGCCGCCTTCGAACGGCTCTCCCCCGCCTTCCCGCAACGCGCGCCGTGGGGTACGTCGGCGCTGCTGCGGGCCTGGCAGTCCGAAGCGCTCACGCTGTACCGGGAGCGGGCGGCCCGGGACTTCCTGGCGGTGGCCACCCCAGGCGCCGGCAAGACCACCTTCGCCCTGCGGGTGGCCGCCGAATTGCTGACTGACAAGGTTGTCCGTCGGGTGATCGTGGTCGTGCCGACCGAGCACCTCAAAACCCAGTGGGCCGATGCCGCCGCCAAGGTCGGCATCCAACTCGACCCGGGAGGCACTGGCAACCGACGGGGCCGGTCCCGGGAGTTCGACGGGGTGGCGGTCACCTACGCCGGCGTAGCGGTGCGGTCGTGGCACTACCAAGCCATCACCGCCGAGGTGCCCACGCTGGTCATCTTCGACGAGATCCACCATGCCGGCGACTCGCGCAGCTGGGGTGAGGCGATCCGGGACGCCTTCCAGCTCGCCACCCGGCGGCTGGCGCTGACCGGCACGCCGTTCCGCAGCGACGACCACCCGATCCCGTTCATCAGCTACGAGCAACTGGCCGACGGTTCCATGATCAGCCGGGCCGACTACGTCTACGGCTACGCGGACGCTCTACGCGACCACGTGGTGCGTCCGGTCGTCTTCATGAACTACGGCGGCCCGATGCGCTGGCGGACCAGTTCGGGCGACGAGGTGGCGGCAGGCCTGGGCGAGTTGCTCACCAAAGACCTCACCGCGCAGGCCTGGCGCACCGCGCTCGACCCCAAGGGGGAATGGATCAGCGCTGTGCTGAGAGCCGCCGACCGTCGGCTGACCGAGGTGCGCCGGCACCTCCCGGACGCCGGTGGGCTGGTGATCGCGTCCAACCAGACGGTTGCCCGGGCCTACGCCCGGATACTGGCCGAGGTGAGCGGCGCGCGTCCGACCGTGGTGCTGTCCGATGATGCGGCTGCCAGCGGCAAGATCGAACGGTTCGCCGGCGACGATTCCCGCTGGATGGTGGCGGTCCGGATGGTCTCGGAGGGGGTCGACGTGCCGCGGCTGGCCGTTGGCGTCTTTGCTACCAGCACCTCGACGCCGCTCTTCTTCGCCCAAGCGGTCGGACGCTTCGTCCGGGCCCGGCGACGCGGCGAGTTGGCGACCGTCTTCCTGCCCACGGTGCCGATCCTGCTGGCGCACGCGGCCAGCCTGGAACGGCAACGCGACCATGTGCTTGTGCGTCCGAAGGCGGCTGAGGCAGTCGACATCTGGGCCGAGACCGACGCGTTGCTGGAGCAGGCGAACCGCACCGAGCAGGCGTCCGATGAGCTGCTCGGCCAATTCGAGGCGGTCTCGTCGGAGGCGACCTTCGACCACGTGCTGTTCGACTCGCAGGCCTACGGCATGCACGCCGCCCCCACCAGCGACGACGAGGCGGACTACCTGGGACTGCCCGGCCTGCTGGAGCCCGACCAGGTCTCACGGCTGCTGGCCGAACGGCAACGCCGACAGGTGCGCCGCCACGAGCAGACCATGCGACGCGAGAAGGTGCCACCAGCCGAGGCGCTGCACCGGACGCTGGCCGCCCAGCGCAAAGAATTGAACTCGCTGGTTGCCCAATATGCACGAGTGCAGGGGACGCCGCACAGCCACGTCCACGCCGCGCTACGACGCGACTGCGGTGGCCCGGCGCTCGCCCAATGCACCAGCGAGCAGGTCGACAAGCGAATCCGGACCATCAAGAAGTGGCTGGGCCGCTGACCCGCATGAACAGTGCCGATGATCAGGCCGGCAGCCGCATGGTGAAGGTGGCGCCGAGACCCTTGCCTGCCGATTCCGCGACCAGGCTGCCCCCATGGGCTTCGACCAGGTGCCTCGCGATCGTCAGGCCGATCCCCGAGCCCGATTCCCGACCCGTCGAGCGGCGTCCGGGCACCCGGTAGAAGCGCTCGAAGACCCGCTCCAGCTCGGGTGCCGCAAGCCCCTCACCGGTGTCGGAGACCCGGACGACGCCCTGGTGACCTTCCTGGCTACAAGTGACGGTGATCCGGCCGCCGGCGGGGGTGGCGCGGATGGCGTTGCCGACCAGGTTGGTGACCACCTGGGCGATCCGGTCGGTGTCCGCCTCAACCCGCACACCGTCGGCCGCAGTGCAGCGCAGCTCGATGCCGGCGTCATCGGTTTGTGGACGCAGCCGCTCGACCGCACCAGCAACCAACTCACCCAAGTCGATCGGTTGCCGGTCGAGGCTCACCCGGCCCTCCTCGGCGCGCGACAGCGCGCTCAGGTCGGCGGCCAGTCGGTGCAGCCGCCTGGATTCCGCGGCGACCACGGCCAGGCTCTCGGCCGACGCCGGCAGCACCCCGTCGATCATCGCCTCCACCTGCCCGTCGATGACCGTCAGCGGGGTGCGCATCTCGTGACCCACCTCGCCGAGCAGCCGGACGCGTCGCGCCTCGGTGTCTGCGAGGCGCTCGGCCATGGTGCCCACATCGTCCACCAGTTCCCTGAGCTCGACAGTGCCCGGCTGCGGCAACTCGGTTCCGTAGTCGCCCGCCGCCACCCGAGTAGCGGCCGTGCGGACCGCGGTCACCGGCTTCAGCACCCGACGAGCCGCCAAGGCTCCCAGCAATACGGCCGTCACGACCCCAACCACCACCCCCCACAGCAGTGCTGTTTGCAGCGCGGACAGCACCTCCGGCCGCAACGCGCCCAAACCGACGGCGACACCCCCACCGTGACCTGGACCGCGTCCGGTCATCTCACCCGACCCAGTGCCCATGGTGTCGAACAGGCGGGGGGCGAGCAGGAAGACCAGCACCGTGGTGGTGATCAAGGACGCAACACCCACCAGCACGTGCGAAACCACGAGTTGGACGCTGAGCCTGCCGAAGGGGCCCTTCACCGGGACGCGGTTCACCGAGGTCTCCCGGGCAGGAACTTGTAGCCGACGCCGCGCACCGTGGCGATGTACCGGGGCTCCAGCGGGTCATCGCCCAAGGCCTTCCGCATGGTGCGTATGTGCACGTCGACCACCCGCTCGTCGCCGTAGAAGTCGTATCCCCAGACCTTCTCGAGCAACTGGACGCGGGACAGCACGCGTCCCGGGCTGGCGGCCAGCGCAGCAAGTAGGTCGAAGTCGAGCGCGGAGAGCTCGACCAAGGCCCCGGCCTGCCGCACCTCGTGGGCGCCGAGGTCGATCCGCAGGTCGCCGATCACGATGACGTCGGCGTCGTCAGGTTCAGTGCTGGCGTCCATCCGGCGGAAGGCCGCCTTGATGCGCGCGACCACCTCGCGGACGCTAAACGGTTTGGTGATGTAGTCGTCGGCGCCCACCGTCAAACCGACCAGTTTGTCGGTCTCCTCGGTGCGGGCGGTCACCAGGATCACGTAGACCTGAGAGCTGCGCCGCAGTTGGGTGAGCACTTGGAGACCATCCACGTCGGGCAGCCCAATGTCGAGCAGGACCAGGTCGACGTTCCTCGCGACTGGCTCACTGAGCATCCCGAGCTGACGCAGGGCAGTCGCCCCGGAGTCGGCCTCCAGCACCTGGTAGCCCTCGGCGGCCAGGTATTCGCGCAGCAGCGCGCGGATTTGCGGTTCGTCGTCAACGACCAGAACGGTTCGACCCACAATCCCCATTGTGGTGCCCTTGGCGGGCCGACAGGGCGGCCAGGGCGATTGGCAGCGTGGCTTCACCGAAGCTTCACGATCGCCTTCGGAGGTGCTTCACATGGCGGGCATCTACTTGTTGTATCGGCTGGTACCCCAGCCCTTGGGAACACGAAGGACGACACCATGAAGACCTCCACTCGAATCTCCGCCCTTGCCGTGGCGGGCATCGCGGCGTTCAGTCTGACTGCCCTGCCGATGGCCTTCGCCGATGACGGCGAGTTGAGCGACGCCGAAATCGCCGGCCTCATCTTCAGCCGCGAGGAGGAGCGACTCGCCCGCGACCTGTACCAGGCATTCTCCGATCAGTACGACGGCGCTCGTCCGTTCTCGAAGATCGTGGCATCCGAGCAGCGGCACTTCGACGCTGTCGGGAGACTACTCACCCAATACGGCATCGACGATCCCGCGGCCGGGGCGACCGCCGGCAGCTTCTCGGACGCCACCCTGCAAGGTCTCTACGACCAGTGGTATGCCCAAGGCATGCAGTCGCTGCAGGACGCCTACCAGGTGGGTGTCGACTTGGAGACGCGCGACATCGCCGACCTTGAGCATGAACTGGCGACCACCGAGACCACCGCGGTGCGCACCGTCTTGGAGAACCTGAAGGGCGGCTCAGAGAACCACCTGGCCGCCTACGAGCGGGCCGCCACCGGCCAGCAGGGCGGCGGTCAACAGGCCGCCAACGGTCAGGGCGGCTATGGACCGGGCGCGATGGGCCGCCAAGGCGGCAACACCCAACAGCG
>CALMKG010000288.1 GCA_937867175.1 uncultured Propionibacterium sp.
CTTGGAGAAGCGCGAGCCGGACTGGTCGCCGTTCCCCTGGTACTACTGATCTGGTGCGTTTGCGCAGGTCATAGGCCTAATGAGTGCCGAGATGTGGCAGAGATGTGGCAAGAATCGCGAGTGAGGATGGCGGGATGGGCAGCGTGAGGCACGAACGTCGCTACCTGCACCCGCGTCTGAGCCACGTCTTGTCGGGGCTCGCTGGCTCGCCGTTGCAGCAGGCGTTGGGGGATCGTGTCGTAGAGGTTGGTGCGTCCGCGGGTCCGACGCCAGTAGGCGTCGAGCTGCGCGAAGCGCTGGCGGCGCACCTGTGGCTCTTGCAGCGGGTGGGCTCGCCCGAGGGGCTTCCGCTGACGGCGGCGGGCTGGATGAAGCCGGCCATGCTGAAGGAGTTCATGCCGGTGCTGCCGACCGCGGCCGACTGGATTCACTCGGCAACACGCGAGGTCGACGTCCATCCTGTGTCGGACTTCCGCGCCACGTTGCAGAACATCCGGCTCCTGCGGAAGTTCAAGAACTCGCTGCGGCTCACCGAGGCTGGGAAGGCCGCACTCGCCGATGCGGCTGCCCTGTGGGCTTTCATGGTGGAGCGCTTGGTCCCCAGCGACGACGACTTCACTGGCTCGGTGGGTGCGGTGATCCTCGTGCACATGGTCACGTCGGGAGATCGGGTCGACATGCAGACGGTCGCCCGAACGATGGCCGAAGCCGGCTGGAGAGATCGTGACGGTATCGCTGCGACAGCCGATGAGCTCTGGCCGATCTACAACAGCCTCTGGACGCTGCTGGGCAACGTTGGCCCACGGGAGCCGGAGCCGCGTCGCAACCGGCGGCCTTCAGCGTCGGCTCGCGCCATGGTCCGCGATGCGCTGTTCCTTGTGGACGCTCCCGCGTTACGGCCGCGCTGACGACTCGGCCTTCCAGGGGTTGCGCGGCAGGTTCGCCTCTGTCATCCTGATCGACTTTGTTCCGATCGACTTGATGGGGAGGCCCATGAGTTACACCAGCGAGGTTGAGGTCAAGGATGCGCTGGGTCTTCCCGACTGGCGACACCTCAGGAAGGAACACGTCCTTCGACTCATGTCGATGCTGTCCGACATGGACTCGCGCGTTGCGCTGAACATCCTCGGCCAACTTCCGGACATCGCCATGTTCGCGCGTGTCGCTGTGGAGGACGTTGCGAAGGGCCACGAGGCCACGCTGTCGTCGAACGCGCGCAGCATGGAGATGGTCCATGAGGTGCACCTGGCGCGTCTGGATCTCCTCAGGGGCGAGCTGGAAAGGGATGGCCTGAGTGTCGACGAGCGCCGACACCTGGTCAACCAGGTTCGCGAGGTCCACGCCGACGCACTGGCGAAGGACACCGAGAACAAGAGGTTCCTGTCGGAGCAGTTCGACAAGCGGCTCGTGGGCGTGGTCGCGGGCGCCTTGGCTCTCGCGGCCGTCGTGTTTGCGGCCGCCAAGGCAGGGTCCAAGCGGCCGGTCTCCTGAGCCTGAGCGGAGCGAGAGCCTGACAGCGGTGGTCTCCTACCCGCCACTCGGAAGTCGCGTTCGATGCACCGCGCAAGCACGACAGGAACGCGACGGACTCCCCTAGGTTTGGACTATCGGGATCCAGAAAGGACAGCACCAATGAGTGACCGTGAGCTGCTGGGCCGCATCACCGCAGGGCCACGGTTCTTGCTGCTGGGCCAGGGACGCGAACGCCGGGTGATCGCCGACGCGAGGGGCGAGAGTGGTTGGTTCTTCCCGGAAGAGCTCTCCCCGGACCCTGCTACGGAGTTGCCGGACTTGACGCCAGAGGACCTCACGGTCTACGCGTCACTGATCGGTGACCGGGTCCTCCCTGGCGACCTCGAGCCGGTGGCATCTCTCGCGTGGAACGGGGTCTTCACTACGAGGATCGACGGTGCGGTCGCTCGCTTGTTCGAGACTGACTGGCGGCGAGTCGTGCCCGCCGGCGCAATCGGAGGGCGCGGTTCCAGGTCGACTACTGAGCTTCAGGTCCGCTACTTGTTCGGAGGGTTGGACCTTCCCGAAGACGAGCGCCCACCGAACAGTGTGCTCGCTTGGGTCGACGCCCAGCGAAACGCGACCGACGCGCTCTCGGAACTTGCCACCAGCGTCATCACCCCCAGAGGCATTCTCCTGATCGAGGGTTGGTCCCCGAGGGACTGGCTATCAGCCAAGGACCTCTACAACCTCGCAAGTCGTTTGGCGCCAGGACAGGTCCATCTCTTCTCGGCAACAGACGACGTCGTCTCGAATTCGTTGGTCGTCGCGGCGGCCACGAGAGGCGTCATCGTCACCCACGACGAGTCACTGGCCGACTTCCTCTCGGACGCTTCGAGTGCTGGGCTCCTTGTAGAACCCTCGGGTGAAGCCGTCGATCGCACGCGGCTCATTCCAGCGGGAGCGGGTTTCGTGACGATCGACGTGGCGACCTGGAACCGCATCATCGGCACCGCCAGGCCGGTCGACCTCGAACTGCTCGAACCCTTTCCGTACGCGGCGGGCCCGATGAAGTACCAGCGGTTCCGCACTTTCCTTGGGGCCTCCGAGGGTGCACCGCCATGGCGGGCTGTCGCGAGCGGGATGAAGCTACCAAGGACCTTCGAGCCCAGACTGCTCAAGTTGGTCGAGGCGGCTCTCGAGGGATCGGAGGATGTCGGGCCCATCGTCGTTCAGGGTCAGACCGCTTCGGGCAAGAGTCTTGCTCTGGTCTGGTTGGCACTGACTTTCGCTAGGTCGGGCAAGGCCGCGGTCCTTCATCAGTCTCGGCGCCGCGACCGTCCCAGCGCCTCGGAAGTCGAGGCGTACGCGCTTTGGGCAGAAGATAGGGCCGGTCTGAAGACGGTGCTCATCTGGGACGGCATGGTGGACGCCGATGACTACTTCGACCTCCACCGACGGCTGCGGGCTCGGGGTCAGCGAGTGTTGATCGTTGGGAGCGCATACCTGAACTCCGAGGACTTGGGTCGGCACCGGGTTGTTACGGCTCCCATCGATCTCGATGAAGGCGAAGCGGCGGCCGTTGGCCCATGGCTTGCGACCTATGGGATCGATGCTGGCCTCGGACCAGATCCATCCATGCTTGCGATGCTCTATCGTGCCCTTCCCGAGACAGAGGCTGGATTGCGTCGCGGTCTCGCGTTGGAGTTGCGAGCGGCCGAAGCCGGGATGGAGGCTCTCTCACGAGAGCGCAGGGAGCGCGAGCCCGAGTCGCGCATGACAGCGATTGCCGAGGCACTCGTAGCTGCCGGCTTCGACATTCCAGCGTTGACGCCAGCGGACCATTCGCCGGACGAGCTGCCTCGGATGGCGTTCGCTGAACGGAGCACGAGCGAGCAGATCAGTGCCATGCTCCAGGTCGCGGGGAAGCGGGGCCTCAGCGTGCCGCTGGGTCTTGCCCTCCGGGTGGTCGGACGCGAAGGGTATTCCGAGATTGTCGAGTTCGTTCGTCGTTTCGACATCTTCAGGTGGACCGAGGACGCCAACGGCAATCAGTACTTGGGTGTGCGCACGCGTTTGGAGGCAGAGTTGTCTGCGCGCGATCGCCTGACAGACATGACCGAGGTGGATGTCGCGGCATCCCTCATCGCGAACGTACGACCGGACTTCACCGGGCGGTCAGGGGGCGACGAGGTTCAGTTCGTTGTCGACCTGATGGAACAGATGGGTCCACAGAGTGACGAGCGCAGTCGTTACGCACGTTGGTTCGGCGAACTTTCTGAGGCCTTTGCGGACCAACGGGTTGGCAGTGGGAGGGTCCATCCCCGCTTGGTCCTGAAGGAAGTCAACCTGGCGCGCAAGTTCGTGATCGACTCTCAGCGAAGGGGAGAGTTGACCCGTGATGAGAGAGTCGCGCGGCTGCGGGATTCCGAGCAGTTGCTCATCCACACCCTAGAGGAAGCCGACGTCTCTCCAGGCTCCAAACGCGATCTGTACGTCGAGCTTGCGGCATCGCTTGGTTCCCAAGCTTACGAACTCGCTTCGGAGAAGGACCCTTCCTCCCAGGAGGTCGTCGCCGTCCTCCTAGAGCGTGTTGTGGACGCGGTAATGCACGCCCGTGCGGCAGATCCGGAGAGCATGCACCCCGTTGATGTTCTTGCGTGGTGCGCCAAGGATGTTGTGTCGTCAGGCGGATTGAGCGCAGAGGCGAAACTGGACCTTCTCACTGAGGCGCAGGCTTCCCTCGACTCGCTCTCCCTGGAGGATCTGTCCCCGGGGCAGCAGGCCAAGTACCGCGCTCGCCAGGCTGACATGGCGAGGCTTCTCGGTGACAAGGATCTCGAGACGAGCTTTCTGCAGGATCTCGTGGCGATGGACAACCCCGCGGCGTACTACTTGCTGGCGAGCCGTGCGGCCAAGTCGACCGACGAGGGCAGCATCGGAGTTGCCCTGGACACGCTCCTGTCTGCTCCGCTGTCGATCCGCGAAGACTGGAAATGCGCACGACTCATCCTCGACCTGTACTGGCAGCAGCGCACCGGCGACCGTCTCATGCGTGGTGAACGCAAGACGGTTCCGTTCACGGACTCTGAATGGGAGGCGTGCCTTGCTCTGATCAACTCCCTACACGGCGCGGCCGAATTCGATCAGTACCGCATCGCCTTTGTCCGCGGGCTCGCGTTGTTCCACCTCGGCTCGATCAAGGGAGCACAGACGGAGTTCCACAGTCTGGGTTCCCTCGGCCTCGACGTGAGTAGACGTGTCTACTTGGCCTACCTTGCGAGCAAAGCCGATGGGACGCCCCGGGAGTTCACCGGGCGAGGGGCCTCGGCTACGCCCGATGGCCGACGAGGGCGAGTTTGGGTCGATCAGTTGAGAACTGAGATCGACTTCGTTCCCATTAGGTTTTCTCCCGAGGCGTATCGGTCGAAGAACGAGGTCGTGCCGACGTTCCATATCGGCTTCAACTATCGTGGTCCAATTGCGGATCCGATTCGCTTCGGCAGCCGCGCGCCAGGGTCCCGCCCGGCATGAGTGTCGCACGTGCCGCTGGGCTTGCCGAGCAGCTGAGCAGCTTCAAGCGCCTCGCGGCCGGAGTGCCAGCGCCCGGGTTCCCGCGCAACGAGGTTTCCGGTGCGAGTGCCCGCTTTCGGGACGTAGCGATCTCAATCGGGGACTGGTACCTGACGCAGTTGCGTGCCGACGTGAACTTGATCCGCTCCCATGCCGCACAGCAGGAGAAGGCGGTGCTGGGGCGGTTCTATCGGCTTCTCAAGGACCAGCGCGACTACTCCGCTCACCCTGCTGACTTCGATCGTGCGGTTGAGGCGCAAGCGTGGCGCGACGACGTGCAGCGATCAGAAGGCACTCAGGACGATGACCTTGTCCATGCCCTTCTCGACGAACTCTGCGTGGCCTTGGACTGCCTGTGTGTCGTCGCAGCAAGGATTGTCCGCAACACGTCGCAGAGCCAGGAATGGCAGCAGTTGGCAGCGTTGTCTCCGGAGGAGGAGATTCGCGCCGTCTATGCGAACCTTGGCCGCCATCTGCCGGAGAATCGGGTCACGTTCGTGGCCCGCCAGTTCAGCAAGCATCCGGACCTGGTGCGAGCGCGGTCGCCCCAGGAGCGGGCGAATGTCGGCGAGCTAGTTGCGCTCGGCGTCCTCGTCGCGCCCCTTCGTGTGCCGTACGACGAGATCCTGGACGAGTTCGGCCTCGTCGGGGACTCCCGCGCCTCCGCCCTGCTCCTCATCGCCCACGGTGTGCAAGCTTCAGGCGTCCCGGAAGCCCGCCTGATCCCGGTTCTTGGAGGAGTTTGGGATGCAGTACAACGCGCGGGGTCGTCGGCGTAGCTCACTAGCACGTCTCGGCTGACGACGACCTGGCGAGAACAGCCTTGGCCATACCGGAGGCGGCCGCGCGGGTCTTGTCCTCGACTGTCGGCCACAGGTGGGCGTAGGTGCTCAGTGTGGTGGTCGCTGAGGCGTGGCCCATCGCCCGCTGGACCGTCACGACGTCACACCCTGCGGCGATCATGCCGCTCGCGAAGTAGTGCCGCAGCTCGTGGAGCTTGAAGCTGACTCCCGCGTCGGTGCGGGTGGAGCGCCAGCGGTAGTCGACGAGATTGTCGTGCCACGGCCTGTCGTCTTCGTGAAACAGCCACCGGGTCGGCTCGTCTGTCGGGGTGTGCAGGCGCACGTGCTCGGACAGGATCGCGACCAACTCGTCGGGGAGGTAGATCGTCCGTTCCGACTCGTACTTCGGGGGCCGGACGATGACGGTGATGCCGGCGACGGCCTCGACCAGATCCTTGCCGGTCGCGACGTCGGCGGCCTTGGCGCGCTGTATCTGCCGCTTGACCCGTAGCGTGCGGGCAAGGAAGTCGATGTCACCGACCTGGACGCCGAGCGCCTCACCACGTCGCAGTCCGGCGAACGCGCAGAGCGCGACGAAGGCGGTGAAGCCGGGGCGTGACTTCGGCCGGCTGTGTGGTTCGGCGGCGTTGATCAGCATCGCTACGTCGGCGTTGGTGGGGATGCTCATCGCCGCCTCTGCCTTGCGCTTGCGGGGCAGCACGACACCGATGGTCGGATCGCTCGGGATGAGCCGGTCGGCCACCGCGGCGCGGAACACCCCTCGGACGATGGTGAATCTCGTGTCGATCGTCGTCGCCGCGAGCGAGGATGCCATCTGCTTGACCCAAGCCTCGACGTGCGAGCGGCGGATGGAACGCAGCGGCATCCCACTGAACGTGACTCCGGCGACGGCGAGGTCGGCGTTCTCGCGGGTTGACGACAACCAGACCTGTCGAGGTGACCAGTCGGCGTAGAAGGCCCCGAACGTGACCTTGCCCGCGGCTGGGTTCACCCAGTCGCCACGGACGACCTTCGCCTCCTCCGTGGCGACCCACCGCTTGGCGTCGATCTGCCGCTTGAACGACTTCGTGTGCTGCTTGACCGCCTCGTCCCGGTAGGCACCGCGCCACGCCTGGTCCTGCTTCCATACCCAGC
>CALMKG010000289.1 GCA_937867175.1 uncultured Propionibacterium sp.
TTGACCCGGCCAATGGTGGTCCTGGTCGCTGCGGCCGGCGCTATCGCCGTCGGCAACCCGTACTCGGACGGTCAGCACGAAATCCACCCGGGTGTACGAGCTGTGTCCCCTCGGCGTCAACACGGCCCGGTTCTTCTTCCTCCACGAGGATGCCTCGCGCGCGTTCTGGGTCGACTGGGAAGGCGTCGCGGCAAACGGGGTCGCTATCCTCCGCGCCGAACGCGCCCTGCGACCGTGACCTCACCGAGCTGATCATCGAACTGTCCGACGCCAGCGCGGACTTCCGGCGCCGGTGGGCCTCACATGACGTGCATCGGCACTCCAGCGGCGTCTAGGGAGTGAATCCCTTTTGTCCGGATCAAGGACATGAGTTACTTTAAGAGAGTCACGCGCGACTAGAAAGTAGGCGCTTTCTAGTGCGCCACAGTCAGGGAGGTGTCTCATGGTCGAGCCGGAGTGGGACCCCTACGACCGGAACTGCCCGACCAGGCGGATGCTCGATCGCGTCGGGGATCGCTGGACGGTGCTGGTCGTCGGCGCACTGTCCAACGGCCCGCTGCGCTACAGCGAGCTGCGTAAGCGCATCGACGGGGTATCGCAGAAGATGCTCACCCAGACGCTCCGAAGTCTCGAACGTGACGGTCTTGTGCTGCGGACGATGACGCCGCAGATCCCGCCGCGCGTCGATTACGAACTCACCGCGGCCGGGCAGTCTCTGCGGGCCCCGCTGAAGGCGCTGGAGGACTGGGCGAAACAGCACATGGCTTCGGTGCTGGAAGCCCGTGACGTCTACGACGAGGCACCATGAACATCGCGCCGCTGATTGAGTACTTCGCAGGTGTTCGCGGCCAGATGATCCCGCCCGCCGCGTTGAGCGACCGCCGCTTCCTCGCCGCACTGCTGACGGCGCGCGAGCCCGGTCCGATCCCGGCAGAAGTCAACGCCCAGCTCGACACGCTGCTGTCGAAGGAAGCCGAGGCGCGCGGCTCTGTCGAGGCCGACAAGCTTCCGACTCTCGCCGCACGAGGAGCAGCATCCGGGGCGGTCGCCCAGCGGATGCGTCTGTGGCGAGGTGACCTGACGGTATTGCGCGCGGATGCGATCGTGAACGCCGCGAACGACCGGATGCTGGGCTGCTTCGTGCCCGGCCACATTTGCATCGACAACGCGATCTACGCCGCTGCAGGCCCGGGCTTGCGAGAAGAATGCGCCGAGCACATACGCCGCCAAGGTCATCCTGAGCCAACCGGCACCGCCACCCTGACCGCCGGGTATCACTTGCCTGCGTCGTTCGTGATCCACACCGTCGGCCCGATTGTGCCCAGTCACCAGCCCACCGCTGATGACGAGGCGGCGCTCGCGTCCTGCTATCGCTCGATCCTCGACGCAGCCTCGGCGCACGGCGGCATCAGCACGGTCGGGTTCTGCGCGATCTCCACCGGCGTGTTCGGATACCCCAAGGACGCGGGCGCGCGCGTCGCGATCGGCACGATCCGCGACTGGCTCACCGACCACCCCGACAGCAGCATCGAGCCGCTCGTCTCCGCCTTCACTCCGGCGGATGAAGCCGTCTATCTCGACGCCATCCGGGAGGTGCTCGCATGAACGACCTTCGAGACGCTGCCGAATGGATCACGGCTGCCGACCGGGTGCTCATCACCGCCGGGGCAGGCCTATCGGCTGCCGCCGGATTCGACTACACCGATCATGAGCGCTTCGCCGAGCTGTTCCCGGCGCTCCACCGGGCCGGGCTCCGCGCGCGCTACGAGATGATCGGCCGCGACCTGCCGGCCGAATACCTCTGGGGTTTCTGGGCCGTCCACACCAAAGACATCCGCTTCAACCCCGGACCCTCACCGCTCTACGAGCAGCTGCGCGGGATCGTCGGCGACCGCGACTACTTCGTGATGACCTCGAACGTCGACCAGCTCTTCTCGCGCAACGGCTTCGACGCCGACCGCATGTACACCCCGCAAGGCGACTACGGCCTCTACCAGTGCCTCACCCCCTGCACCCGCGAGGTCTGGCCCTCCGAACCGATCATCCGCCAATCCCTCGACAACTACGATCCGGCGACCGGGAAAGTGAGCCCCGAAGCGATCCCGTCATGCCCGAACTGCGGCGGACGAGTGTTCCTCAACGTGTACGCCGGAGCCTGGTACATCAACGACCACTTCCGGCCCGGACTCGACCGCCTCAACGACTGGCTCGCCGAGACCCGCGAAAGCGGCGAAACACTCGCCGTCGTCGAAATCGGTGCAGGCTTCAACACTCCCGGCGTGATCCGCTGGCCCGGCGAGCAAGTCACCCGCGCCCTGCCGAACGCACGGCTCATCCGTGTCAACCGCGACCACCCCGATGTGCCCGACGACCTCGCAGACCGAGCCTGGGCCATCGCCGCCGACGCCCGAACCGTAATCGAACAACTCACACACCCGTCAGGAGCCTCATCATGACCCTTCCCACTCTCACCGTCACAGGATCAACAGGACACATCGGCGGCTTGGTCGCCCAGCATCTCGCCGACGCCGGCCTCAACCAGCGGCTCCTCGTCCGCAACCTCGACAGGGCCCCCGCACTGCCGGGAGCCATCGCCGTACAAGGCAGCTACGAGAACACTCCCGAATCACGAAACGCACTCGCCGGAACCAAGACCCTGTTCATGGTCTCCGGTGCCGAGAACACCGAACGGCTGAACCAGCACCGCGCATTCATCGACGCAGCCGCTGAAGCTGGGGTCGAGCACATCGTCTACCTCTCCTTCTTCAAAGCAGCACCCGACGCGACGTTCACGCTCGCCCGCGACCACTGGGCAACCGAACAGCACATCATCAACTCGGGCATCGCATCTACGTTCCTGCGCGACAACTTCTACACCGACTTCTTCTCCCACATGGTCGGCGAAGACGGCGTGCTTCGCGGCCCTGCCGCCGACGGACGGGTGGCTTCCGTCACGCGAGCCGACGTCGCCCGCGTCGCCGCCACCGTGCTCCAGAACCCCGCCGCACACATCGGGCAGACATACGACCTCACAGGACCAGAGGCACTCACCTTCGACGAAATCGCCCAGACCATCACCGAAGTCACCGGGCGCGTGGTCTCATTCCACAACGAGACCATCGAGGAAGCATACGAGTCGCGCCTGGCGTGGGAAGCCCCGCAATGGCAGTACGACGCATGGGTTTCCACCTACACGGCAATCGCCGCCGGAGAACTCATCCCAGTCAGCGATGCCGTCGAACGCATCACAGGAACACCTGCTGAATCACTCCGAACCTTCCTCACCTCGACCGACTAACCAGCACGCGCCCACGAACGCTGCAACCTCAGACACAACCAGCGCTGCCGCACATTCGTCCGCGAACAGCACCCATCTGACCTGTGTCCAGAAGTCATATGGTTGCTACATTGCCTCCACGAACGTCAAGAGCGACAACCGTAGCGTGTGCAAGGGAGATCGTTG
>CALMKG010000290.1 GCA_937867175.1 uncultured Propionibacterium sp.
TTGGGCCGCTCAGTTGACCCGGACAGGGCGTGAATGCCGTCATACTACGGTGCGCTGGCCTCGCCGGTGGGGCAGGATGCTCGCGAGCGGGACATCTTGACGTCGTGGTCTCAGCCCGGGGACAGCCCGGCTGCGCACTGATCCATGTCATGGCGATCGACGCGGAGGGGTTCCAGGGCAAGTCACCCGCGGAACTGCTTGCCCGAATGGGCTCAACCGAGGCCGGTCTGACCAGCGCCGAGGCACTCGACCGATTGGCAAGGTTCGGCCCAAATGCCGTTGAGGAGAAACGAATCCCGCCCTTGTTCCAATTCCTCAAGCGCTACTGGGGTCCGATGCCGTGGTTGCTGGAGGTGGCCATCGCGCTGTCGGTCTTGTCAGGCCACGTCCTGGAAGCGGTCATCATCTTCTTCCTGCTCACCGTCAACGCCGTCATCGGTTTCCTGGAATCGCGCAACTCACAGCGCGCGGTCTCGATGATGACGCGCAGAGCCTGGCGATCCTGTCCTCGATCGTGACGCTCCTGATTGGAGCCATCCCAGTCGCGCTGCCGGCTGTACTGACCATCGTGCAAGCAGCAGGGGCGCTTACCTTGTCAAAGCGGGGCGTGCTGGTCGCCAAGGTCGATTCGATTGAGGACGCGGCGTCCATCGACACCTTCTGTTTCGACAAGACGGGGACCATCACCCAAAACAGGCTCACGTTGACCGACAGCCGCACCTTCGACGGCACCAGCGAGGACGATCTGCTCAGCCTGGCGGCCTTGGCGTCCAGCGCAAGCGGCATGGACGCCATCGACATGGCGATCCTCGATGCGTTCGGGCGGCGCGGGCTGCCCGGGCGGGGAGACCAGCTTGCCTACGTTCCGTTCAGCCCTGAGTCGAAGCGGACAGAGGCGGACGTCGTCTTCGATGGTCAACCCGTGCGCATCATCAAAGGTGCCGTGCAGACCGTGCTCGCACTCTGCGGCGACAGCGCCACCCCGCTCCGTGCTGGTGTCGAGCAGGCCGTGCAGGGTTTCTCCGACAGAGGCATCCGCGCCATCGCCGTGGCGACTCGCCCCGAAGGCGCCGAGGACCATCGGCTGCGTGGACTGCTGGGCTTGTCCGATCCGCCGCGCGACGACTCGGCCGGCATCATCGCCGACCTCAACGCACTCGGCATCACCACCAAGATGATCACCGGTGACAGCGTCGCCATCGCGCGGGAAGTCGCTGGTCAAGTGGGAATAGGAGACAAGATCCTGGGCGCCTCGCGCCTGCGCGCGGCCGACCCCGAGGCCCAGGCTCAGCTGATCGCCGACAGCGACGGTTTCACAGAGGTCTTCCCGGAGGACAAGTACCGCATCGTCAGGCTGCTCCAGGGCGGCGGACATCTGGTGGGGATGACAGGTGACGGCGTCAACGACGCCCCAGCTCTGAAGCAGGCCGAGCTCGGTACCGCAGTGAGCGAAGCCACCGACATCGCCAAGGCCTCTGCGAGCATCATCTTGACCCAACCCGGCCTCAGCGCAATCAAGGAGGCCATCGTGGTCAGCAGGATGACCTATCAGCGAATGCTGACCTGGGTCATCAACAAGATCGTCAAGGTGGTCGAGGTTGCGCTGCTCCACGTGATCAGCTTCTTCTGGCTACAGCAAGGCCTCATCTCGCTGCTCGGGATGTCGCTGCTGATCCTGGCCAACGATTTCGCCACCATGTCCATCGCGACGGACTCGGTCAAGTCGACCAGTTCGCCGAACTTCTGGCAGACCAGGTCTGTCACGCTGGCCTCCCTGCTGATCGGGCTGCTGTTCGTCGTGGCGGACCTGACGATCCTGGGAGTCGGGGTCTACGCCTTCAAACTCCCGTTTCCGCAGGTGCAGACGCTCATGTTGTTGACCCTGGTCTTCAATTCCCAGTTCCGGCTCTTGCTGGTCAGGGAACGCAACCACTGGTATTCGTCGGCGCCCAGCCGCTTCCTGCTGACCGTCTGCATCGTCACCATCGCGGCCTTTGCGTTGCTGGGTCTGGTGGGTGACCTCACTGCCGCGCTCACCTGGTGGCAGATCGCCGCCACGCTCGGATTCACCATGGCCGCTGCCCTGCTGATCGACGCCGTCAAGTACCGCGTCTTCCGCGCCATGCACATCGGCTAGCCGCGGACGGCCCTCCGCGCACCACCCAGAGCCGCTCGAACTGGAGACACATTGGGGGCAAGAAATCGGGCTCAGGCTGCGGAATGAGGCCACAAATGACGATTCCCGCCCAAGTCAGAGCGGGAATCACGATGGCGGAG
>CALMKG010000291.1 GCA_937867175.1 uncultured Propionibacterium sp.
CTCCAGCCCCATCTTGGTCATGGTGTGCAGCATCGGCTGGCCCGCATGGGCGAAGACCACCCGCTGCACGCCGTGCTCCTTGAGGAAGCGGACGATGCGGGCGTGGTGCTGGCCGTGCTCACCCTGGTCGTGAAGGATGTCCCAACCGACTTCGTGCAGTTGCCATTCGGAAATCCGGCCATCAACGACTGTGGCGACGGCCATCGTCTCCGCTTTGCCGAATCGGTGGTCGACTTGACCGTCTGACGTCACGGGAACAGTTAGAATCATGCAGCCCATTCCACCGCATCCGGGAAGCCCCTTCAACTCGTCGAGCTGGGTCGCCTGAGCCGCCACGATCCGTCGGCTTGCCTGCACACCAATCCAAGCAGCTCCAGTTCCATCAGTGCGCCAACCACGTCAGGCACCGGCTGCCCGCAGATGCTCCCCAACTCGGACGCGGTGACCGGGCGTCGTCCCGGCATCGCCTCCCGCACCGTGAGCAATCGAGGTTCGAGCAGGTCCAAAGGACGCTGTTCACCGCGTTCCGGCAGGTCTGGGCCCCGGCCCACTGGGGCCAGCAAGGCCACCACGTCTTCACAATCGGCCACCAGGGTGGCCTGACCGTCGCGGATCAGCCGATGACAACCCCGGGACTGCCCGGAATGCACCGAACCCGGCACCGCCATCACCACCCGGCCAAGTTCGCCGGCCCAGGATGCGGTGTTCAGGGCTCCCGAACGCTGCGCTGCCTCGACGACGAGGCACCCCAGGCCGAGGGCGGCGATCAGCCGGTTCCGAGCCAAGAAGCCCGCCCTGGTAGGGCGGACGCCTGGCGCCACCTCGGACACGACCAACTGGGAGTCTGCCATCTGATCGAAGAGTCGGACGTTGCCTCGCGGATAGGCCTCGTTCAGGCCACCAGCGTAGATACCGACGGTGCGTCCGCCGCAGGCCAATGCACCGCGGTGTGCTGCGGCGTCGATGCCGTAGGCGCCCCCAGACACCACGGTGAAACCGAACTCTTCGGACGACAGACGGCCTGCCATCTCTGTCGCCACGGACACTCCGTAGTGGGTGGCGGCCCGAGCACCGACGACAGCGACTGCGTTGCCCAGCCAAGAAACCAGCCGGGCTTCGCCCAGCACCCAAAGCCCGAGAGGCTGTCCGCCCATGCCGCCCACCGGTTCGCAGTGTCCCAGGTCGGCGAGGGCATGCGGCCACTCCTGATCGGTCGGGATGACATATCGCAGGTTCAGGCGCTCCGCCTGTGCCACGATCTCGGCCTCGTCCGCAGCCATTGCTCGCCGTCCCCAGGCTGACTGAGCGCCACCGCGTCGCAGGGCTTCAACCGCCGCCACCGCACCGTAGCCTGCCACCAGTCTGGTCAGCCGCGGATCACCCGGCTCGCAGACCTGACTGAGCACAGCCCTGGCCAATCGCTCCGCACTCCAATCGGTCATGCCGCAGACCGCCAGGAATCCTGACGCAGCCCCAGGGCGGCCGCCAGGTCGGTGCGCGAGGGCCGATCGTGTCCCTGCAAATCGGCCAACGTCCACGAGATCCGGACGACTTTGTCCACGCCGCGAGCGCTCAACCTTCCGCTCCGCACCGCGTCGTCCACGAGCGTCATGCTCACAGGGCTGGGCAGACCACGCAGGTGGAAACCGGGCACCTCACCGTTGGTCGACCAAGCAGTGCCGGTCAATCTGCGCCGTTGCCGGTCGCGCGCCTCCAGTACTCGCGCAGCCACCACTGATGATGCCTCGCCAGCGGTGGTCTGGGACAGCACTCGGGTGCTGGGCAGCATCCGGTGATGGATGTCGATGCGGTCGAGGACCGGCCCGCTCAGGCGTTCGTTATAGCGTCGGACGTTCATAGGTGTACAAGTGCATGCCCCACCGGCTACCCCGGACATGCCGCACGGGCAAGGATTGGCCGCCAGCACCAGTTGGAATCGTGCCGGATAGCGCACGTGGCTGCTGGATCGGGCGATGGTGACCTCGCCGGTCTCGAGTGGCGTACGCAGCGCCTCAAGTGCGCGTCCACTGAACTCTGGAGCCTCGTCGAGAAAGAGCACGCCTCGGTGGGCCAGCGAGATGGCTCCCGGCCGCGCCACCCTGGCCCCGCCGCCGACCAGTGCGGCAATGGACGCATTGTGGTGCGGATGGGAGTATGGCGGGCGCCGGATCAATCCCCCTGACAGTTCGGCGCCCACCAACGAGTGCAGCGCCGACACCTC
>CALMKG010000292.1 GCA_937867175.1 uncultured Propionibacterium sp.
CCCCGTCCGGGTCAGCCAGGAGTAGATCCGATGCCCTTCCGCCAGGTGGAAGTCCCCCCGGAGGTGTTTCTGGAACACGCGGGCGTCACCGTCTACCGAACCTACCGTAACGACGACATCGATGAGCCTCGAACCTTTCTCTTCGGGCTCTCCCCCGAAGTATCCGACGACTCGCCGACCGGCGATCACGGCCACTTCGACGTCCGGGAACTGCCGGCGGAGATCCTGGCTCGCCACCCCGGTGTCAACGAGGGAGAGGACGTCGCGATACGAGGGGCGATCCGCGAGGCGATCGACAACAACGCCATACCCTATGTCGACGTTTCCGATTACCGACAGGGAGCGGGCCCGTGAGGTCTGCTGACAAGCCCGGCGACTCCGTCTACGGCTGAGCAAGAGCGCTCGACAGAAGGAAGGTCAGGCGTCCCCGAGGAGCTCCCCAAAGCGCGCCCGAGTATCCGAGTCGAGAAAGTAGAAATAGGTGCCCTTCATGCCACGCGTGCTGAGCACCCGGTACACGTGGCCCAGCTGCTGAACAGCAAGTGTCTCGTCGCGACGAAGTCCGCGCTTGAAGCTGGTGTCGCAGTTCATGTCGAGGTCTGACCGCCACCGCCCTTGACGCCGGTCCCAACGCAGATCCTTGCCGAAGATCACCCCCACGTAGTCGAACTCGAAACCCTGCGCCGAGTAGATGCAGCCAACCTCCTCCATCCCCTCCGGACGAGTCGCCCAGATCGTGTAAGGGTGCTCCCCGGCCACCGGTGGAGCACCCTTTCCATGCCGCAGCATCTCTGCGGGTTTGCGGTTCCAGGGGCGCTCCCAGTTACCAATCCGGACGTCTGGGACCAGCGCGCCGTCGGCCATCGGGTCCGACCACTCCCAGCAGAAGCCCGCGACAAGTCGTGCGCTACTTCCGTCATCGGCCCGGGCACGAATCGCGCGCTCCAACTCGGTGGGGTCGTCGAAGATCTTTACCTCGTACTCACCGTTCCGACGCCAGGCGAGCGAGCCTTCGGCGCCCAGCCCCAGGGCATGCTCCACCCAGCGGACGTAGGACTCGCTGCCCGCGCACCGGAACTGAGTGTTGAGGTCGTAGATCTGCACCGGGACGCCACGGGCAGCGGCGTAGCTCGCGATGCCCTCCACGGAGCCGGTCTCGTTCAGGCGCACGCTCTGCTGCCGGTCCAGCAAGAACACGGCGACCTTGGCCGCGTCAATGATCTCCTCAGCCTGCGGGCGTCTGGAGTAAATACGCGGACCGAACTGGGTCTTCTGGCGCAGACGATGGGCCTCGTCGCACACGATCAGGTCCACCGAGGCCGGAGGCGCGTCCCGGAAGTTGTGGGTGTAGCGGAAGATCGCCTCGCCGTCCTGCCCCACGACCGCTCGCATGTTGGTCGTGAAGGCCTTCGAGCCTGTCGCGTGGACGACGGCATACTCCTGTCGCGCTGCGGCACCGACTACCTGGACCGCGATGACGCTCTTGCCCGTGCCCGGGCCGCCCGTCACGACGACGACCTGACGCTCCCCCGTCTCCCGAGCCCGCACGATGTCCGCCAGGATCCGTTTGAACACTACCAGTTGTTCGTCCAACAGGGTCCACGGCTCATGCCCTGCAATCGACCTCGCGACGTTCTCCAGCAGCCTACGACTCGGCAGGAACCCGCCCCTGAGTACCCGCTCGACCAGGTCACGCCCCGCTCCCTGCCCGGTCCGCTCGGCCACGAACCGGCCGAGGTCTCGGGCCGTGTCGGCGGTGAAGACCGGCGCCTCGGAGAGCAGCGTGTAATAGTCGGGCGCTGCGAAGTCCCGGACCCGGTCCTCTCGGAGGTTATGGAGATAAGCCGCGCCCTGGAGTCGGATCGCCCCGCCGGCGAACGCGGAGTGGGTCTGGGCCAGATACCGGCAGTAGGCCCTGGCCTGCGCCGACGGATGGAGCTTCTCGAGCCCGCCAAGGCTGACGACATCCGGAACGCCACAGGCGTCGAACCGGTCCCACTGCTTGAACTCGAGGACCACGGCGCTCTTCACCGACGCCTGGTCGCTGCCAAGGAGCATGCAGTCGAGGCGGGAAGAGGAGAGAGGCAGCTGGTACTCCAGCACGATCCACGCCTCGTCGAGGCCCTCCCCGCTCACCGTCTCGGCGAAGGCGCCAAGCGATTCCCGCCAGGACTTGGTCTCGGAGTCCGTGGGCCGAGCATCCAGCCGCGACCGAAAGTTCCTCGTGAGGGCGTCGACGATCTGCCCCGCGGTGACCCGCTCGATGAACTGGCCGACACTACAGTCGTAGAGATGCACGTCTGCTCAGTACCCTACCTTCGGCAGCCCCGGGGATGGCAGGTGCATAGCGACGCCGTCCCCCGTGTATGGCACGCGCCCCGCTTCCGCCCGGATATTCGAGCTTGGCGCTCCATGGACGGGGCTACTTGACATCCGGATAGCGCTCCCGGAGCCAGCTGGCAAGGCGGGCGTTCGCATCCGGCGTTCTGATCGGCACCGGTACCGCCTCGAGTCCCGTTGCGTCGTGGCTCATCAGGAGCCACTGGCCCTTCTTGAACTTGAAGGTCTGGTTGAGCAGCTCCTCGCTCACCCCGAAGGCCTCGGCCACCACCTGCCGGTCGGACTGCCGGGGCAGCTTCGAGATGAAGTAGGTGTGGGGCTGGGCCATGACGTTGGTGTCGAGGTAGCGGATGCGCTGGGTCGCGATCCCGAGCCCGAGGCCAAACTTGCGGCCCCGCCGTGCGAGGGTCTCGGCGATCTCGAGCGACTCCTCGTAGCTACCCTTTCCTTCTCGCCGGATGAACTCGTCCGCTTCGTCGAAGATGAACGACACCAGCGGGTCAATGATCCCGCCGAGCCGGCGCTGCTCGTAGATCTCGTTGCCGAGGCGCTTTGCGAACGCGCGCAGCTCGTGCGGGTTGTGCGCCTGCACCACCCACAGGGAGGCACGCGAACGGTCATTGAGGTCGGCGACGATCTCCTCAAGCGTGATGCCAGCCGCGAAGTCCTGTGCGGCGGCCGTTTCCAAGTCCTCCAGCC
>CALMKG010000293.1 GCA_937867175.1 uncultured Propionibacterium sp.
GGCCGATGGTCATCACCGCGCCGACGATGGTGCGCAGCTGGTTGATCCCCGGCAGGCCGTTGGTGTTGGGGTCGATGTTGATGTCCATCGGCACCAGCAGCGGCGCGGACATGACGTTGGCGAGCAGATCGAACACGGTAGGTCTCCTTGGCGACGGGCGGCCCGCCCACGAACTCGCAGACGGGGTACACGCGACAGGTGCGCCCGTCCTCCCGCCCTTGGCAGTGGCCGCCCGTAGCCTTGAAGGTGTCCGGGCGTCGCTCGTCCGCACGGGATCGCGGGATCGAGAGGTGCAAGGAACATGAGTCAGTACGGGGTGGGCTACCTCCAGCGACTACGCACTGCCGTCGAGAAGTTCGAGGAGGCGTTCAACGCGTGGATGAGCACGCAGGTCGAATCGGACCACATGTCCGCACGCGGCCTCTTTCCGACCGTCTGGACGAAGGAAGGCCAGGATCGGAACGAGGTTCAACGTCTCGAACTCGCGGTCGCGGAGGCTGCCGGCGTGGCAGCGAGCGCGGTTTCGGTAACTGGCGCCTACATTGCGATCGCGGGCATCGGAGCGATAGACCCGATCTCCAACTGGTCGTTCATGTCTGCACCAAAGGCTCCGATTGCACCTCGGGATATTCGCACGACGACCGCCAACGTCAAGGGCAGACTGGACGCGATGATCGTGGACGCAGAGTCCCGCACCGACTCTGACTTGCCGACTTTCGCCCCCGCGCAGTTCCACCCTGTGGTCTGGTCCGGCGCTTCCGCACACTGGACTACGCACCAGTACCGAGTGGCAGTCCGCGAGGCAGCCGAAGGCCTCACAGTCCACTGGAAGGAACGGCTCGGCCGGAACGATGTCGATGACACGGTCTTCTGGCAGCAGACGCTCTCACCCGGTGCGCCGGAACCAGGCAAGCCGAAACTCACCTGGCCAGGAGCGTTGGACGACAAGACGGTGAAGAGCATGCGCGGCGGTCTCGAACCGCTCGCGAAGGCACTCAATTTGCTGGCCACCGGCCTGAACCTGACGGTCCGCAACGTGACGACGCATACGCGCACTGAGCTGTCAGAGCAAGAAGCGATGGAACGCCTCGCCGCCTACAGTTATCTCGCGCGACTGCTCGATCGGTGCGAGCCCTCAAGCGCCGACGAAGACCAGCCGGGCGAGTAAGCACAGCCCTTCAGCTACAGACTCGACCCGACTGTGAGGAGCCAGTTCATCCAGGCGACGCCGCCTCAGGCGAGGACGGCGGCGCCGAGGGAGACGAGGACTCCGGTGCGGCCTTTGCCGGCGGTGCCGTAGTTGCCGTG
>CALMKG010000294.1 GCA_937867175.1 uncultured Propionibacterium sp.
CCAGAGGTCGCAGGTTCAAATCCTGCCCCCGCTACGAAGAAAGTCCAGGTCAGCCCATGGTTGACCTGGACTTTCGCTTTGGGGGCGAGATGCGATCCCATCGTTTACCCATCACATTGACAGGTGCGCAGCGCCGCCCATCCGGGCGTCGGCGCCGTTGGTTCCGGTCGCTTCAGGCACGCTCGGCAGCCGTCGCACACCTACTCGTCATGAGTACGACGAAGCTGGGGCTCGAGCCCCTGATCGGGGTCGAGGAACTCGCTGAGTACCTCGGTGTCCCCGTGCAGACCATCTACGACTGGCGGCTGTCCGGCCGGGCGCCGCGGGCCTACAAGTTCGGCAAGCACCTACGGTTCGCGGCCAGCGACATCGCCGCGTGGCTGGAGGAACGGCACGAGGGTGGCTCTCATGAGTAGGCCACGCATCCCCATCGGCGGCTACGGCGAGATCGCCTTCATCCAGCGCGCGAAGGGCAAGGTCGAGGCACGCACCCGATTTCGTGACTGGGACGGCCAGACACGGCTGGTTCAGGCGACCGCGTCGTCCCGGCCCGCGGCCGAGGTGGCGCTGAAGAAGAAGCTCACCCAGCGCAACGCCTTCCAGCCGGTCGACACCACGCTGACGCCGGACAGCCCGTTCCCGGCGCTGGTGGAGTACTGGCTGGCCGACCTCGACCTGGAGAACAGGATCGCTCCCGCCACCCGGTTCAACTACGAGCGCGACATGCACCGGCTGGTGCTCCCGGCCTTCCGGGGCTACGCCCTGCGCGAGATCGGCGTCGCCCGCTGCGACGCCCTGCTTAAGGAGCTCGGCAAGCAGTCGTACGCCCGCTCCAAGCGGGCCAAGACAGTGCTCCGGCTCGCGTTCGGCCTCGCGGTGCGGCACGAGGTGATCCACCGCAACCCGATCGATGGGGTCGCGCGGCTGCACAAGCCGAAGCGGACGCCCACCGCGCTGACCGCGACCGAGGTCAACGCGATCCGCGCCGTGATCAAGGCGTGGGAGCAGTCGCGGGGCACGTCGGGCCCGAACCCGGACGGGCAGCTCGGCCAGATCGTCGAGGTCATGCTCGGCACCTCGGCCCGGATCGGCGAGGTGCTCGCGATCCGTCGCCGCGACCTCGACCTGACGACGACACCGGCCACGCTGCGAATCTGCGGGACGGTGATCTCGGAGCGCGGTGTCGGAACCTACCGCCAGGAGCACCCGAAGACCGACCGCTCCAACCGGGTGATCGCGCTGCCGTCGTTCACAGCCGAGGCACTCCGGCGCCGGCTGGCGATCATGGCCGACCACTCGCTGGACGCGCTCGTGTTCCGCAGCCGTGAGGCGACACCACTCACCACCGCCAACGTGCGGCGACAGCTGCGCAAGGTCCTCGGCGACGCCGGCATCGAAGGTGTCAGCCCGCACATGTTCCGCCGCACCGTCGCGACGGTGATCAACGAGCAGGCCAGCCTGAACCTGGCCTCGGAGCTGCTCGGCCACACCGACCCCAAGGTCACGATCGAGCACTACATCCGTCGCAACGAGCAGGTGAACCCGCTCACTGCCGAGCTCCTCGACCAGGCGTTCGCCCGGGAAGACGAAGGCGGGACACTATGAGTGCGATGGCAGTAGTGTCACGATTCCGTTATACTTCTGCCATGACCCGAAAGGCGTTGGCACGTGACGACCTGTGGGACATCGCGACCACACAGCACGGCTTCGTGACCGCTCAGCAGGCCACCGAGATCGGGATCGACAAGCACGCGCTCCAGATGCTCGTCCACCGGGGCACGCTCGAACGGGCCGCCCATGGCGTCTACCGGTTCCCGCAGTATCCGGTCGGCGAGCACGACAACCTCATGCTCGCGGTCCTGTGGACGAGGGTGCCCGAGGCCGCGCTGTCGCATGAGACGGCACTAGACGTGTACGGCATCAGCGACCTGAACCCCAACCGCATCCACCTCACCGTCGGCAAGCAGCGCCGCTTCCGTAGGACGGGCGGGGACGGCTACGTCGTGCACTACGAGGACCTCGCCCCGAGGCAGGTCGGCTGGTGGCAGGAGATCCCGACGGTCACGCCGGCGACGGCCATCGCCCAGTGCCTGACCTACGGAACGCCGACGTACCTGCTGCGCCAGGCGATCGAGCGCGGCCGCGCGCAGGGTCACCTCAAGGCGACGGAACACGACGAACTCGCCGACGCGCTGGAGACTCGACATGAGCGATGAACACCTCGGCTCGAGGCTGGCCGCGCTGCTCCGCACCCTGAAGCCCAAGAGCAAGGAACCGGTCTCGGCCAAGGTCCTCAACACCTGGATCGCCCAAGCGGAGGGCAAGCTCGGGGACGAGGCCCGGGGTGGCCGACTCGGTTGGCTCGTCGCGTCGTCGGTGGCGATTGCGGCCGTGCAGCGCGCGATCGACACCGAGGGACGCCACCTGTTCCTGCTCAAGGGCGGCACCTTGCTCCAACACCGGTTGAAGGCAACGGCCCGCACCACCAAGGACGTCGACGGCCTCATCCGCGGCGACCTCGATCAGTTCATCCTCGCCTTGGACGAGGCGCTCGACGAACCGTGGGGACCGCTCACCCTGCGCCGCGGCGAGGTCGAGGTGGTCAACGTGCCGGCCAAGATCGTCAAGCCGCGCCGCTTCGACATCATCCTGGAACTCCGAGGTGTGACCTGGCGGCGCATCCAGTTCGAGGTGTCACCCGACGAGGCCGGCGTGAGCGATGAGCACGAAACCATCGAGCCGCCACCGCTGGGCGGTTTCGGACTGCCCGATCCGGACGCCCTCGTCGGGATCGCGATGCGCTTCCAGATCGCGCAGAAGCTCCACGCCGTATCTGACCCGCACGAGCCGCCGGACTCGATCAACGACCGTGCGCGTGACGTCGTTGATCTTCTCCTGCTCCGCGACCTCGCCGAGTCGACCGGGAGCCCGGCTCTGACCGAGATCCGGCGCGCCGCGATGGCTGTGTTCGCCGCTCGGGCCGATGAGGCGGCCCAGCTCGGCCTCGCGACTCGCGCTTGGCCTCCGACCCTCGTGGCTCATCCACATTGGGCCGAAGACTTCGCCCGAGCCGCTACCTCCGGCGGTGTAGGTCTGTCTCTCGATGAGGCTGTGGCCGAGGTCAACGCCTGGATGAAGGAGATCGAGCTCGTCGGGCTCCTCGACGACGAGGCGAGGGCGGCGGAGGGGGCTGAGGCGACCAGCGATCCGAACGAGCCGCTGCCGCCCCACGTCAAGGTCACTCGCGGCAGGTCGCCTAGGGCCAACGGAGACTGACTGCTCAGGGCAGTCCGGCGCGGTCGAACTCCTGCTGCAAGCGCGGACGACGCCGATGGACCTCGCGCAGCTCCGCGATGAGGTCGTTCACCTCGGCTGACTTCTCGGACCCAGCACTCAGCTTTCGCATCTTCGCCAGCCTCCGCGCAGCCAGCCGGTAGTGCTGCGCACCAGCCTCGACCAGCTCGTTCTCGACGAGGCGCTGGTGGACCGGCAGCGTGGCGATCGGGTCGACCTTCTCGTACGCCTTCACCAGCTCGCTCCAGGTGTGGTCGCTGTCCAGGGCGAGCGAGTGCGCGAGGTTCCAGGCGAACTCCGGCTGCTTCAAGGTGAGGAGCGCGAACAGGACCGCGTCCCGGGAACTCGCCGCGAGGGTCGCCACGACCTCGTCACGGTAGTCCGGCCACGCCTTGCCGGCAGCCTTGTGCAGCCGAGCCGCCGTCGTCGATGACGGCCACTTGCGGAACACCGAGAGTCGCGCGTCGAGTGCCTGGGCTGGACGATGTGCCTCCAGGAGTCCGCACCAGTAGTCCGCCGCCTTGAGCGACTGGTGCCCGCGGTCGAAGTCGGTCGCCTGCTTCGCCCAGTCGATGGCCAGGTCGATCTCGCCGATCTCCTCGAACGCCTCGGCGGTGTCCTCCAGCCAGGCCGCGACCTTCCGGTCCTTCGCGTGGGTCCGGATGATGGCGTCGACGTCGTGGTCGAGGACGGCCAGCCGTTGGGCGTTCCAGTCCAGCGTGAACCACTCGTGGGAGTGGCCCGAGTTCCACCGCTCGGCTGGGCGAGGCCCGAGCTTCGCCTCGACGTCCGCCAAGCGCTTGCGGTACGCCTTCATACCGGTCTCGCCGAGGGCCGGCGCGTAGGCGACGGGGTCGAGCTCGAAGTAGTCGACCTCGTCGTCATCGAACTGGAACTTCATCATCCAGTCGATCAGCTTCGCGACCGGCGTCCTGGCCGCGGCGGCTGCCCGCGGGTGGACATCCAACAGGCGCCGACAGGCATCGCCGATGATGCCGCTGGAATCATCAGCGCGGGCGATCACCTTCAGCGACGACGCCAGCGCCTTGTGAGTGACCGAGTAGATCTCCGCCGGGTCGGTCGTCGGGATCGCGGCCTCCAGGATGTCGATCGCCTCGTGCATGTCCCGGCCGTGCGCGTTGGCGGCGCTGTACCGGTAGAGATCGGACCGCGTGCGGATCAGCGGCAGGACGGCGTCGGCCAGGGTGCTCACGGCCGCCATTCTCTCGTCCGCCCGTTCTCAACACGCGCCTGCCGCATCGTCATGCTCATCCTCGTCCTGCTCGTCCACCTCTTCATCGTCTGTTTCCTGACTCCTGACGCTTCGCCCGTCCCGCTCCAACCGCCTCCTGATTTCCTTCCACGCTTCTTGCAACCGAGGTCGCCCGTCCCTGGATGACCTACCGGCGCGGCGGTTTTCGCCCGCACACCTACCTCCTGGATGGAGGTGGTCGCGGTGACCGTCACGATCAAGTCGATGCACGCCGGCCAAGGGGTCGACTACCTGCTGCGCACCGTTGCGGCGGGCGACGGGGACAGGTCCCTGCGAGACCCGCTGACGCGCTACTACGCCGAGGAAGGCACTCCACCCGGCTACTGGCTCGGCTCCGGCGTCGCCAGCCTCGACAGTCGGCTCAACGTCGGCGACGAGGTCGCCGAGGAGCAGCTCCGCCGACTCATCGGGCACGGACAGCACCCGGTCACGGGCGAGCAACTCGGCTCCCGATTCCGCACTTACGCCCAGCCCCGGACGGGCAAGCGCAGGCACGCGGTTGCCGGGTTCGACATGACGTTCTCGATCCCGAAGTCCGCCAGCATCCTGTGGGCGGTCACCGACGCGGGGACGCAGGCGATCATCGCCGACGCCCACCACCGCGCCGTCGTGGAAGCACTTGACTTCGTCGAGCGCGAGATCGTCGCCACCCGCGCCGGCGCCAAGGGACCGCGTGGATCAGTCGTGCAGCTCGACACCACTGGCGTACTTGCGACCGCGTTCGACCACTACGACTCACGCGCCAACGACCCGCACCTGCACACCCACGTCGTCATCGCCAACAGGGTCAAGACCGTGCGCGACGGCGAGTGGCGCACCCTCGACGGCACCCCGCTGCACCACTGGACCGTCGCCGTGTCCGAACTGCACGAAGCGATCTTCAGCGACCACCTCACCCGAGCGCTCGGCGTCGACTGGGAACGACGAACACGGGGCAGGGATCGCAACCCTGCCTGGGAGATCACCGGCGTGCCGCACAAGCTCGTCACGGCCTTCTCGCAACGGTCGCGGGACATCGATGCCGCGACCGAGGCCGCGATCCAGGCGTACGTCGCTCAGCGCGGCCGTCAACCGAAACGGTCGACGATCAACAAGCTGCGCCAGACCGCCAACCTGACCACCCGGCCGCCGAAGCACCTCCACTCACTCGCAGACCTCACAGCCCGGTGGCGCCGCCGCGCTACGGACCTGCTCGGAGAGGACGCCACGACCTGGGCGCAGAACACTCTGACCAACGCCCCACAGCGGCTGCTGCGCGCAGACGACGTGCCGCTCGAGCTCGTCGCCGGAATCGGCCGCTCCGTCGTGATCGCGGTCGGTGAGAAGCGATCGACCTGGCGACGCGCCAACCTGTACGCAGAGACCGCCCGCCAGACCCTCGGATGGCGATTCGCCTCCGCCCGCGACCGGGAAGCCATCACCGGGCTGATCGTCGATGCCGCCGAGCAGGGGTCCCTCCGGCTCACTCCGCCCGAGCTGGCCAAGACGGCCGCCGCCTTCACGCGTGCCGACGGCAGCAGCGAGTTCCGTCCGAAGCACTCCACGGTCTTCTCCGCTGAACACCTGCTCGCGGCCGAGGACCGACTCCTGAAACGGGCGGACGCGATCAGCGCCGCGACCGTGGACATCGAGATTGTCGACACGATCACCGGACAACCGGTCAAGGGTCATCGACTCAGCCCCGAGCAGGCCGAGGCAATCGCGAAGGTCGCCGTCTCCGGGCGGCAGCTAGACCTGCTCGTCGGCCCGGCCGGAGCGGGCAAGACCACGGCCCTGCGCGCACTCAAGGAGGCATGGACGCGCCAGCACGGAAGCAACAGCGTGGTCGGGCTCGCCCCGAGCGCCGCGGCCGCGGCGGTCCTCGCCGAGGAGCTCGGAATCGGCACCGAGAACACCGCGAAGTGGCTGTATGAACACCAGCAGCGTCACGTCCACTTCGCGCGCGATCAGCTCGTCATCATCGACGAAGTTACCCTCGCCGGCACCCTCACCCTTGACCGGATTACCCAGCACGCCGAACAAGCCGGCGCGAAGGTGCTGCTGGTCGGCGACTGGGCACAACTCCAGGCGGTCGAAGCAGGCGGCGCATTCGGGATGCTCGTCGAGGCCAGGGATGACGCCCCAGAGCTCATCGACATCCACCGGTTCATGAATGAGTGGGAGAAGCTCGCCAGCCTTGACCTTCGCCACGGTCGAGCCGAGATCATCGACACCTACATCGACCACGGGCGAGTCGACGATGGCACGGGCGAGTCCATGACCGAGGCCGCGTACAACGCGTGGAAGCACGACATCGCCCACGGGCGAGCCAGCATCCTGATGGGCGACAACGCCGCCACCGTTCGTGACCTCAATCTCCGTGCCCAATCCGAGCGCGTTGGCGCCCACGGGCGAGCCATCACGCTGAACGACGGAACGCAGGCATGCACGGGCGACTGGATCATCACCCGCCAGAACGATCGTCGCCTGCGCACCCTGCGCAACGGCTGGGTCCGCAACGGCGACCGCTGGACGGTGAACGATGTACGCCCTGACGGCTCACTCGTCGTGCGTCGCCAGGACCGTCGCCACAGCGGAGCTGTCGTCCTTCCGGCGGCGTACGTCGCCGAGCACGTCGACCTCGGTTAGCCGAGGTTCTGTAAACGCACCTACCTCTCATACGAGTAGGAAGGTGGGGCCGAGAGATGGGCCACGAACAGCAAGAACAGAACAGCGGGTTGTTGCGGGCGGTGGTGTACGTCAGGATCAGCGATGATCCCGAGGGCACCGAACGGGGTGTGGATCGGCAGGAGGCCGATTGTCGCGCTTACGCTGCCGCGCACGGTTGGGAAGTCGTGGCGGTGTTTCGTGAGAATGACACGTCGGCGTTCAAGCAGCGCACGATTACGTTGCCGTCGGGTGAGCGGGTGCGGCGGGTGATTCGCCCGCAGTTTCGCACCATGCTGAAACACCTCACCGACGGGCACGCGCAGGTGATGATCGCCTACGACCTGGATCGGGCGGTGCGCGACCCACGCGACTTGGAAGACCTCATCGACGCGAAGGTGCTCGGCGGGTTCACCGTCCGCTCCGTGACCGGCTCGCTGCGCTTGGATACGGACTCTGATGTGGCGATGGCCAGGGTGCTGGTGGCGATGGCAAACAAGTCGTCGGCGGATACCGCCCGCCGTGTCGCGCGGGCAGCGAAGCAGCAGGCAATCGAGGGTGCCTGGCACGGCGGCCGTGTGCCATTCGGCTACCGGGCAGAGGAAGGCGTGCTCGTGATTGACCCGGTGACGGGGCCGCTGGTGGTCGAGATGTACCAGCGGGTGCTTGCCGGTGACTCGCTGTATCGGATTCGGAAGGACTGGAACACGCGCGGCATTCTCACCACCCACGGGTGCATGTGGTCGGATCGGACGCTCAAGATGGTGCTCTACAACCCCTCGAACAAGGGAGTGCGTGAGTACCGGCCCGTACTCCCTGACGGGAGTCGCGCGAAGACCTCGAAGATGCAGGTGCAGGCGGCGTGGCCTGCACTGGTGGACGAGGACACCTGGCAGCAGGTCTCCGATGTGCTCGACGCGAGGAAGAAGGCGCGCAACTTCCACGAACCGGGCAGCGGTGCCGCTGTGCGGATGTATCCGTTCTCGGGGCTGATCCGCTGCTCTCTGTGTGGAACGGCGATGATTCACCGGGGCGGCGTGTACCAGTGCTTACAGCCGACACCGGGCGGGTGTACGCGGTCGATTCGCTCCGCTGAAATCGAGAGGCTCGTGGAAGAAGCAGTGCTCGCAACGTTCGAGCAGATCACTCTCAAACCTCAGAACCGGCGAACTTCCGACAACGGTCTAGCAGCGCGAGTTGGGCTGACGGCGACACTCGACGCAGATCGGGAACGCCTGGCGCGGCTCGATGACGACTACTACGACGGGCTGATCGACAAGGCCATGTGGGTACGACAGCGCACGAGGATCGCGGAGCGCATCGACGCCACCCGCCGCCAGTACGCGGCAACGATGCCCGAGCAGCATGCCGGGCCGAGCATCGACATGACCACCGTTGCAGCAGAGTGGGAGGGGCGCACTCCAATGTGGCAGTACCAGGCGACGAGCCTGATCCTGCAAGCAGTGCTCGTGCACGCGCACCCGGCTGACATGATGACCGCTGTCCCCAAGCGCCGCAACGAGAGCACCGAGGCGTTCCATGTGCGCCGCGACGCGCACCGTGCCGCAGTGCTCGCACGACGGGTCGAGTTCGTCTGGCGCGCGTGACCCGCGCATGGAGCGCATGGATGACCTCGACCCTTGACCAGCGTGACAGTTCAGGGGGCGGGGCCGTCACGTTTCTCGATCACGGGAAGACGCGTGGGTCTGGGGGCGGCGCAGAGCCCGTGCAACTCGGCGAGCACCGAGGGATCACTCACCTCAGGATCGAGGCCTTGCGCGCGTCGCGAGGCCGCGGCCAGACGCGCTCCGAGCGTTGAACCCACAGAAGGCGCGATGGTAGCGCCTGTCGCGGTGGTGGAGATGACAGCGGTGGTGGTAGAGGTGCTCATACTGACAGGTACGACGCCCCGTCCGCGCACAGTTGCGACTCAGGGCGAGGCCAACTTGTTCGGGTTGGCGCCCCAGATCGCCGCCAACAATCCGGTGTCACAGCGCAGCGATTCAAGAGGTTCCCCGACGAGGAGACGCAGGAGAACACCGTCGCCGGTCGGGGTGCCTGCGTGCTTCCGGTCAGGGTTCCCGAGGACAATCCGCACCAGTGCCGTCCATGACCGTGGTGGGATGCCTAGCAGTTCGGGGGTGGCGTGGTCACGGCGCAGTACCTCGACTGCGCGCGCACGCGACGGCAAATCGGCCAGCCGGTACGTGACGTGCTCAACACACGTCACGACGAGCGCGGCATCCCAGCCCGTAAAGACGAACAATCCCACTGTGTCCGAGAGTGCCATGGTGACCCTGGCGCGGTCACCGTTGTCGGAGTCGTCGTCTTCGTCTGCCGCGGGATCGACGGCGAAGGCGGGGTGGTAGTCGGTCAGGTGCTCTCGCTCGGCGAATCGGATCGCGTCGTGGAACCCGGCGATCCGGGAGGTGTGGCGTACCTTGCTGGTTGAGGTCAGCATCCCCGCGGCGCGAGTCTCGGCGAGACAGGTGATCCGCACCGCGTGAGTGACCACCGCCCACGGGTTTCCCGCGTTCCGCGTTGATGGTGCGAGCATCACCTCGAACGCCACAGACGCGACCGCCCAGGCATCGAGCCCGTACTTGCGTGCCAACCGCCTGTACTTCACCGCCGTGAACCGCATCAGCTCAGCCGCTTCACGATCACCCCGCCACGCGCCAGGCCCGAACTCATGGAGCCGGATCAACAGAGCGCGTAGACCCTCTGGGCTCTCGAAACCGCCGCTGGTCGAGCCAGCCTGCCCCGCAGCATCGTTGCTGGCGGGTGAGGTGTGTTCGTCCACGGTGACGCCTCCCACACGGGAGGTGCGCCACTGACACCCAGATCAGGGCGCGGATCGGCTCGCCACGCGCCTGCCGTTTGTCGGCAGGCGCGCTGTTTTTCACCTCTCGGCGCGGGCACGCGACCCCGTAATCGGGCGGAACCGCCTGCGGGTGAGGTGCCTACGTTGGTTCCGCCCGATCACCGGGGAACGTGACTATTCGGCTTGTCGGGTTGTTCGTGGGAGACGCACGAGCAAAGCTCCGCCGATCACTGCGAGCACGGCAGCAGTGATCACCATCGCTGTGGTGAAGCCCCATTGCCCAGTGGTGATGCCGGTCAGGAGTGGCCCGCCTGCGAGCCCCGCGGCGTAGGCGAGGTTGTAGAGCGCGAACGAGCCGCCGAGTGTGGGCGGGTTCAACTTGTAGCCCTGCTCGCTGATGAGGGTCGTGGCCGGGGCCAGCAGCAGTGCCGAGGACACTCCAAGGAGGATCATGCCGATGCAGGTCTGCCACAGTTCGGTCGCGAACCCGGTCACGACGAGCGCGGCTGCGACCGCTGCGACCCCGGCACCGACGAGTATCCGTGGTGATGCGGTCGTCACCAAACGGCCGACGATGGGGTTCGCGATAATCGAGGCAAGAGCCGCGAGCCCGAATAACAGCCCGACCGTGAGCGCGCTCGCGCCGAGGTGCACAGGCAAGACGGGCTCGATGCCGGAGAGCACCGCCGCGCCGACCGCGACGGCGAGAACGATCGAGAACGAGCCCGGCACTTTGAGTACCGCCAGTGGCCCGGCGGTGTCATCGGTGACGCGGGGTGAGTCTTTCACGAACACGATCCGCAGCACTCCATCTGCGAGCGCGACGGCGGCGGCGAACAGGAACGGGGATGCGGTGCCGAAGTTCTCGACCAGGAACCCGGCCAGCGGCGGGCCGATCAGCACGCCGAGAGTGATGGTCGACAACGCGATGCCCATCGACTGCCCGCGCTTCTCCATCGGAGTGGTCGCCGCGATCAACGAGAGTGCAGCGACCCAGGACATGCCGCCCGCGATCCCTTGGGCGAGACGAGCGACGAGTAGCAGCCAGTATGGGCCGCCGGTGGCGAACAGCAGCGTTGCTGCCGCGAGCCCCACCAAGCCGATCAGCAGCGGTGTGCGTGGCCCATACCGGTCGACAATGCGTCCAGCGAACAATGTCGCGACGATCATTGCCGCCGCATACGACGAGAAGAGGATGCCGGTGGCTTCTGGCCCTGCCGCCACGACGGACGGGAGGAGCGGCAACACTGGAACGGCGAGGCCGTGGACGAGCATGTCTGTGAACAGTGCCGCTGACGACACGATCAGTGCGCGCGTCGGAGTCGTGCCCCCAGCAGGGGCGGTGTGTGGAGTTGTCATGGGGAACGGATGGTCTTTCTAGGAGAGCAACCCCCGAACCAGCGTGGCGACCGCGCTTTCACGGTGTGAGGGTTGTGGAAGGTCTTGTGGTCGGGTCACCGCAGTGACGGTGAGCCCTTGAAGCAGGACAAGCACGAGGCCCGCGGTCTGCGCAGGCGGCAGCATGCTCGTCGCTGAGGCATCGGTAGCGATCAACTCGGTCAGCCGGACGTGCCAGTCATCGAGCCCCGCAGCTTTCTCCGATGCATCGTCGAACGCTTGGGGCGCGACCAGCACCGTAGAGAACGCCAACGCTCGAAACAGCGGATCGACGCTCAACAGGCGCATGCACTCCGAGAGCAGGCTCGACAGTCCAGTGGATACGCCCTGGGCGGGGTCTGTGGGGAACACGCGGTCTGCGTACTCGTCCCATCCCCATGCGAGCGCATCGCGCAGGAGCGTGGCTTTGTCGTGGAAGTGATGGTGCAGCGCACCACGGGTCACACCCGCCCGTTCCGAAATCGCCTCGAACGTTGCCCCCCTCCACCCCTTCGCTTCGAAGGCCATCAACGCCGCCTCACACAGCGACAGACGCGTTCTTTCCGCGTCCTCAACCGAACGTCTCATACATACATGATAGCCCGTATGTAACCGACTCTCACGACCCCGCTCTACCGACAAGAAGCTATGCACGTATGCCACCGCGGGTGGGGCGTGCGCACCTCCTTCATGAGACGACTCA
>CALMKG010000295.1 GCA_937867175.1 uncultured Propionibacterium sp.
AACTCGGGATGGTGACGCGCTTGCCGTTGACCAGGAAGTGGCCGTGACTCACCATCTGGCGGGCCTGTCGGCGGGTGGACGCGAAGCCTGCCCGGTAGATCACATTGTCGAGACGAGTCTCAAGAATCTGCAGGAGCGCCTCACCGGTCTTGCCGGGCAGGCGGTCAGCCTCTTCGTAGTAGCGGCGGAACTGCTTCTCCAGCACGCCGTAGGCGTAGCGGGCCTTCTGCTTCTCGCGCAACTGGAGCAGGTACTCCGAGTCCTTCGTGCGGCCACGGCCATGCTGGCCGGGCGGATAGGGACGATGCTCGAAAGCCTTGTCGTTGCCGACCAGATCGGTCCCGAGGCGTCGGGACTTCTTGGTGATGGGTCCGGTATAACGGGCCATTGTGTGTTCAGTCCTTTCTGATGACTCGGGAGGGGTTAGACGCGACGACGCTTCGGCGGACGGCAGCCATTGTGCGGCATCGGGGTGACATCCGAGATGGCGCCAACCTCGAGACCGATCGCACCGAGCGAACGAATCGCGGTCTCACGGCCCGAGCCGGGACCCTTGACGAACACATCGACCCGCTTCATGCCGTGCTCCATGGCCCGGCGTCCGGCGGCCTCCGCGGCCATCTGAGCGGCGAACGGGGTCGACTTGCGCGAGCCTTTGAAGCCGACGGTGCCGGAACTGGCCCACGAGATGACCGCGCCGGTGGTGTCGGTGATGGTGATGATGGTGTTGTTGAAGGTGCTCTTGATGTGGGCCTGTCCGGCAACCACATTCTTCTTTTCCTTGCGCCGCACCTTGGTCTTGGCGGCGCCCTTTCGGCCTGCAGTAGCCATAAGTCTTGTTCTCCTTGGCAGGTTCTGGTTTCGGGACTCACCCAGAGGGCTAACGCGCCTTCTTCTTGCCGGCGACAGCCCTCTTCTTGCCCTTGCGGGTTCGGGCATTGGTACGAGTGCGCTGACCACGGACGGGCAGACCGCTGCGGTGACGGCGGCCTTGGTAGGTGCCGATCTCGATCTTGCGGCGAATGTCGGCTGCGACGGTGCGCCGCAGGTCGCCTTCGACTTCGTAATTGGCGTCAATGTGATCACGCAACACGACGAGTTGCTCGTCGGTCAGGTCTTTGACGCGGATGTCCCCACTGATTCCAGTGGCTGCCAGGGTTTCGGCGGCTCGGGTGCGACCGATGCCGAAGATGTAGGTGAGGGCGACTTCCAGACGCTTCTCGCGCGGAAGGTCAACACCTTGGAGGCGTGCCATGTGGCGGTACCTTTCGTAGTAAGTCATGTCAGAGCGTTTCAGGCATCCGCATGCGAAGGTTTCCCACGTGAGGCGTTCCCGAATCGCCAGCCGGGACCTTCCCCGGCAACGGGTCCCCGGCCTTCGTCCGGGGGTGTGCGCAGGCCCTTAGGAGGACCAGGCTGCACTCACGTTTTGGTGCTATTCAGTTATGTTCTGCTTGCGTCTACCCTGATCAGCCTTGACGCTGCTTGTGCCGCGGGTTGGTGCAGATCACCCGGACGACACCGTGGCGACGAATCACCTTGCAGTTGTCGCAGATCCTCTTGACGCTCGGCTGAACCTTCATTCGAGCTTCTCCTTGCTTACTTGTGGCGGTAGACGATGCGTCCGCGGGTCAGATCGTATGGAGACAACTCGACCACCACCCGATCCTGGGGAAGGATCCGGATATAGTGCTGCCGCATCTTGCCGCTGATGGTGGCAAGCACCCTGTGCCCGTTGGCCAACTCAACACGGAACATCGCGTTGGGCAGGGCCTCGACCACCGTTCCCTCGAGTTCTAGTGCTCCCTCTTTCTTCGCCATTCACTCCCGATCTACGTTTGCCTCTGGACTACGTCACCACCGGGGGTCCGGTATGCCCGGCAGGCACAGCGAACCCAAGTGACCGACGTCCCATGTTAGCCTCCCGCCCCCGGACTGGGCAAAATCGGGAACCACTAGGCTTGGTCACATGACTTACTTCGCCGTCCAGTACCTGTATCGGGCCGACGCAGATGTCGCGGCCGTCCGCCCTGAACACCGTGCCTATCTGGCCACCATCGTCGACGCAGGCCAACTGCGGGCGTCCGGGCCTTTCGTGGGCACCGAACGCGACTCCGCCCTACTGATCTTCGAGGCGCCTGACGCCGACACAGTACGCGCGCTGATTGCCGCGGACCCGATGTCTGTGAACAACGTGCTGGAGTCAGCGACCATCACCCAGTGGAATCCCGTCCTCGGGATCTTCAGCTGATCTGTTCCGGACCTGCCGTTTCCGGCACCCCGATCGCGTGTGAGCTTCGCCACCCAGTGCTGTGCCGCCACAGCGACCACGACCAGCCGCAAGCGCGTATCGCGCCGCGTGGTACTTCAGTCGGCGAGCTTGGACACCCGGACGCCACGAGCGGCCAGTTCGGCACGACCGCCGTCAGGCTCGGTCAACACCCATGGGCCATCTTCGGCCAGCGCGACAGTGTTCTCCCAGTGCGCGGCCCATGAACCGTCTTGGGTGACCACGGTCCAGTCGTCGTCCAATGTCACCGCCATCGGAGAACCAAGCGTGAAGATCGGTTCTATCGCCAGGCACATGCCCTTCGACAGCCGTGCTCCCCGGCGTGGTCGGCCGTGATTGGGGACGTCGGGCGGCTGGTGCATCGACGTGCCGATGCCGTGCCCGGTGTACTCCCGGACGACCCCGAACCGACGGGGAGCGCGCTTGGCATGCTGCTCGATGGCGTGGCCGATGTCACCCACCCGGGCCGCTCGGGCGGCCGCTGCTATGCCGGCCCACATGGCCTGCCGGGTTTGCTCCACCAGGCTGGCGGCGGCAGCTCTCACCTCTCCGACACAGAACGTGCGGGCTGCATCACCGTGCCAGCCCGCCACGATCGCCCCGAAGTCGATCGAGACGATGTCGCCCGCCGCAAGTCTTCTGCTGTCGGGGATGCCATGCACCACGGCTTCGTTCACAGAGATGCACACGGTAGCCGGGTATGGCGGATATCCCCACTCGGCACCGTAGTTCAGGAAGGAGCTGGTGGCGTTGTGGTCGGCCAGTACGGAGCGCGCCATGACGTCCAACTCCGCGGTGCTGATGCCTGGCCGAACGGCACTGCCCATGACGTTCAAGGCCTCGGCGACGGCCAACCCAGCCCGGCGCATGAGCCGGATCTGCTCATTCGACTTGATCTCGATGCTGCGGGCGCTCACGAGACGTCGTCGATTGCGCCCCGGCCATCGGCTCTGTCGAGGGTCGCCACAATCCGTGAGCGCACCTGTTCGACTGTGCCCAGCGCTGCCACCTTGGCCAGCAGCCCCTCCGACTCATAGTGCCCGAGCAGAGGTTCGGTGTCGCGCAGGTAGACGTCCATGCGGTGACGGATCGTCTCCTCTGTGTCGTCGGCACGGCCCTCGAGCTGTGCCCGCCTCAGGAGCCGTCCGACCAGATCGTCGGGATCGGCGTCCAGCACCAGCACGGCGTCCAATTGGATACCGCGCGCGTCGAGGTAGTCGTCGAGCGCGCCGACCTGGTGCATCGTGCGCGGAAAGCCGTCGAGTAGGAAGCCTTTGGCGGCGTCAGGCTGGTCGAGGCGGTCGGCGACGATCTGCTCGGTGAGTTCGTCAGGGACGTAATCGCCGGCAGAGAGGATGGCCTCCACCTGTCGCCCCAACTCAGTCTGCTGACTGACATTGGCTCGGAAGATATCGCCGGTCGAGATGGCGGGGATGCCGAAATAGTCGGCAATGCTCGTGGCCTGGGTGCCCTTGCCCGCGCCGGGCGCCCCCATGATCAGCAATCTCACTTCAGGAACCCTTCATAGTGTCGCTGGTGGAGCTGACTCTCGATCTGCTTCACCGTATCGAGGCCGACACCCACCATGATGAGCAGGCTGGTCCCGCCGAACGGGAAGTTCCGGTCCGCATTGAACATCAGAATGGCCACCGACGGGATAAGCGCAATCGTAGCAAGATAGAGCGCGCCGGGAGCCGTCAGCCGGCTGAGCACATATGCCAAGTAGTCCTCGGTTGGCTTGCCGGCCCGGATGCCCGGGATGAACCCCCCGTACTTCTTCATGTTGTCGCTGATCTCAACCGGATCGAAGGTGATTGAGACATAGAAGTATGCAAAGAAGATAATCAGCAGGAAGAAGATGATGCTGTACCACAAGCCGGTACCGGTCGCCAAGTTCGCTGCGATCCACTCCGCCGCACGGCCGGTCGGCCGGAACATCGTGAACAGCACCGGCAGGTAGAGGATCGAGCTGGCAAAGATGACCGGGATGACGCCGGACTGGTTGACCTTCAAGGGAATGTACGTTGAGGAACCGCCCAGCAGACGGTTTCCGACCATGCGTTTGGCGTACTGAACCGGTATCCGCCGCTGTGCCTGCTCGACATAGACGACGCCGGCCATCACGAACAGACCGATGACGATGACCACGATCATCACCAGCAACCCTTGGTTGGGATCGGGATGGCCGTTGCGGATGTTCCACATGGATGCAGGGAACCGAGCCGCGATCTGCGTGAAGATCAGCACCGACATGCCGTTGCCGACCCCACGGTCAGTGATCAACTCACCCAACCACATGATGATGGACGTGCCCGCAGTCATGGTCATGATCATCACGATGATCGGGAAGATGTCTGTGCTGTAGACGATGGGGTCACGGCAATCCTGAAACAGCTGTCCGTTGATCGCCAGCATGGTGAATGAGGTGGCCTGCAGGACAGCCAGGACGATGGTCAGATACCGGGTGTACTGGGTGATCTTCTCCCGACCTTGGCCGCCCTCCTTCTTCAACGTCTCAAGCCTGGGGATCACGACGGTCAGCAGCTGCAGGATAATCGAGCTGGTGATGTAGGGCATGATGCCCAGCGCGAAGATCGACAGGTGCAACAATGCGCCGCCCGAGAACATGTTGATCATCGAGTAGAGACCCGCCTGCTCGCCGGTAGTGGCCAGCTCCGCGCAGGTCCGGATGGCGGCGGTATCGACGTTCGGGGTGGGAATCGTGGACCCTAGTCGGAAGACCACCAGGATGCCCAACGAAAAGAGGATCTTCTTGCGAAGGTCAGGCGTCCTAAATGCATTCAGGAAGGCGGAGAGCATCCGGTTCCTCTTTCGTCCACTCGAAGTTATGGGCTTCGCCGCGCACGGCAAGGCCCCGCGCTGCGCGCAACTCCCGTAGCCTAGCAACCGCGGCCCCGGTTCCCCTATTCGGGCCAC
Source organism: uncultured Propionibacterium sp. (assembly GCA_937867175.1). Classification (GTDB taxonomy): domain Bacteria; phylum Actinomycetota; class Actinomycetes; order Propionibacteriales; family Propionibacteriaceae; genus Brooklawnia. The sequence goes on from CALMKG010000295.1 coordinate 5,228, forward strand.
TGTGGTCGCCTCCCGGGGGTCATCGCCAGGTCGCGCGCTGGCAGTCATACCCGCTATCGGCATCAGGGGACGAAGCGAAAGCGGGCGACCCTGAAGGATCGCCCGCCCGGTGATTGATTGCCGCGGTGTTTCAGCGCTCGGTGACCGAACCGCCCGCAGCCTCGATCTTCTCCTTCGCCGAAGCCGAAAACGCGTCGGCGGTGACGTCGAACTTGACTGAAAGCTCGCCGGTGCCCAGCACCTTGACGAGCTTGGCGGCACGTACTAGACCGTTGGCCACCATGTCCTCGACGCCGACCTGCCCCCCCTTGGGGAAGACCTCGGCGAGCTTCGCCAAGTTGACGACCTGGTAGCTCACCCTGAACGGGTTCTGGAAACCGCGCATCTTGGGGGTGCGCATGTGCAGCGGCATCTGGCCGCCCTCGAAGCTCTCGGGCACATTCTTGCGAGCGCCTGAGCCCTTCGTGCCGCGACCGGCAGTTTTGCCGCCTTTGCCGCCCTCACCGCGACCGACACGCTTGGCTTGAGTGCGCGCCCCGGGGGCTGGGCGCAGGTGATGAACCTTCAGCGCCATTTCACTTCACCTCTTCCACTTCGACCAAGTGGCGCACCGCATGTACCATGCCCCGAATCTCGGGACGATCGGCGTGCGCGACCTGGTCACCGACCTTACGAAGGCCGAGCGCCTGCAGAGTCTTGCGGGCGGCCGGCTTCTCACCGATCCCTGACTTGATCTGGGTCACCCTGAGCTCAGACACGCTGTCCCGCCTCCTTACGGGCCTTCAGGAGAGCCGCCGGAGCGACCTCCTCGACGGACTTACCGCGACGCCGGGCCACCTGCTCCGGCTCCTCGAGGGCCTGGAGTGCAGCCACCGTGGCGTGCACCACGTTGATCGCGTTCGCCGAGCCGAGCGACTTGGCCAACACATCGTGCACGCCGGCGCATTCGAGCACTGCACGCACCGATCCACCCGCGATCACACCGGTACCAGGGGACGCCGGGCGCAGCATGACTACGCCAGCAGCCTTCTCCCCTTGCACGGGGTGTGGAATGGTGCGCTGTACCAGCGGCACCCGGAAGAAGTGCTTCTTGGCCTCTTCGACGCCCTTGGCGATTGCTGCGGGCACCTCTTTGGCCTTGCCATAGCCAACGCCAACGTTCCCCTCGCCATCGCCCACCACGACCAGCGCGGTGAAGCTGAAGCGACGTCCACCCTGCACGACCTTCGCGACGCGGTTGATGGACACCACCCGTTCTAGATACTGGTCCTTCTTGTCCCGGTCACTGCTCTGGTCACGGCCACGACGGTCATCACGGCCACGACGCTCGCCACCCTGGCGGCTGCCGCCGCGCTGGGATTCACTCATCGCTGTCAATACCTTTCGTCGTGTCTCAGAGTCCGAGCCCGGCCTTGCGGGCGGCGTCTGCCATGGCGGCAATCCGGCCGTGGTACTGGTGGCCCGCGCGGTCGAAGACGACCTGCTCAACCCCGGCGTCCTTGGCGCGCTTGGCGATCAGCTCGCCGACCTTGACGGCCTTGGCCGACTTATCGCCAGACAGTGCCCGCAGCTCGGGCTCCATGGTTGAGGCGGAGACCAGCGTCTTGCCTGCCACGTCGTCGATTATCTGCACCAGCGTGTGCCGCGAACTCTTGGTGACCACCATGCGAGGCCGATCGGGATACCCGGTGATCCTCTTGCGACCGCGCACGGCGCGACGCTGCCGCGCTGCAGTCTTCTCTGCCAAGTGCTTGTGTGCACGCAACGAGATAGCCATGGTCACTTACCAGCCTTTCCGGCCTTGCGGCGCACGTGTTCACCCTTGTAACGCACACCCTTGCCCTTGTAGGGCTCCGGCTTGCGCAGCTTGCGGATGTTCGCCGCAACCTCACCCACGACCTGGTTGTCGATCCCGCGGATGTGCAGACGTTGAGGGGTCTCGACCTCGAAGGTAATGCCTTCCGGCGCGTTCACCACGACCGGGTGGCTGAAGCCGAGCGCGAACTCGATCTGCTGCGGGGACTTCTGCACCACGCGGTAGCCGACGCCCACGATCTCGAGGGTCTTGGCGTAGCCATCGGTGACGCCGACGACCATGTTGTTGACCAAGGTACGTGTCAGCCCGTGCAGTGAACGCGATTCGCGCTCGTCATCGGGACGCGCGACGACCAGCTGGCCTTCGTCGTTCCGTTCAATCGTGATGGGGGCTGCGATGGTGCGGCTGAGCGTCCCCTTGGGACCCTTGACCTGCACGTCTCGACCCTCGATGCTCACCTCGACACCGGACGGGACGGTGATCGGGAGCCTGCCAATTCGTGACATTCCAGTTCCTCCTTCTCGTTCCGTCCGGTCACCAGACGTAGGCGAGCACTTCGCCGCCAACGGACTTCTGATGAGCCTGCCTGTCGGTCATGAGGCCCTGGGAGGTCGAGATGATTGCGATCCCCATGCCACCCAGAACCTTGGGTAGGTTGTTCGACTTGGCGTAAACCCGCAGACCGGGCTTGCTGATGCGACGCAGACCCGCCAACGAACGCGTCCGGTCCTCCCCATACTTCAAGGTGATGGTCAGGGTCTTGCCCACCTCACCGGCAGGGGCGTCCGTCACTTCGAAGGCGGCGATGTAGCCCTCCTGCTTGAGGATCTCGGCGATGCCCACCTTGATCTTCGAATGGGGCATCGACGTCTCGTCGTGGTGGGCCTGATTGGCGTTGCGCAGACGCGTCAACATGTCTGCGATCGGGTCAGTCATAGTCATGGCTTGTCAGCCTCTTTCTCGCAGCGGTTTCCCAATCGGGACCTGCCGCGTCGGGTATCGATCGGTGAGCTCGCTCACCAGGAGGACTTGGTCACGCCGGGCAGGTCGCCCGCGTGGGCGAGCTCGCGCAGGCAGATGCGGCACAGGCCGAAGGCACGGTACACCGACTTGGGCCGCCCGCAGCGCTGGCAACGCGTGTACGCGCGGACCGCGTACTTCTGCTTACGGGCCTGCTTGACCTTGAGTGCAGTCTTGGCCATCTACAGCCTCACTTCTTCCTCTTGGCGGCGGCCTTGGCGGCCGACTTCGACTTGTACTGCACGTTGCTCCGCCGGCGAGCGATCTTGGCGTCGTCGACAGGCTTGAACGGGAAGCCCAACTGCTTGAGCAGCGCCCGGCCCTCTTCGTCCGTGGTGGCAGAGGTCACGAAGGTGATGTCCATACCCCGCACGCGGTCGATCTTGTCCTGGTCGATCTCATGGAACATGACCTGCTCATTGAGACCGAACGTGTAGTTGCCGAGCCCGTCGAACTGATTCGAGTTCAGACCGCGGAAGTCGCGAATTCTTGGCAACGCAAGGGTCAGCAACCGATCGGCGAACTCCCACATGCGGTCGCCGCGCAACGTCACGTGGCAGCCGATAGCCTGGCCCTCGCGCAACTTGAACTGCGCGATGGACTTGCGTGCCTTGGTGACCTGTGGCTTCTGGCCGGTTATGGCGGTCAGGTCGCGAATCGCCCCGTCCAGGATCTTCGAGTCACGTGCGGCCTCGCCCACACCCATGTTGACCACGATCTTGGTCAGCCCGGGGATCTGCATGACGTTGCCGTACCGGAACTCCTCATTCAGCGCTGGGCGAATCGCGTCGTGATACCGCTGCCTGAGGCGCGGGGTCGATTCGGCCGAGGCCCGCACCACGTCGGCCGGCTTGTCGGCCTCTGATTTCTTGGCCTTTGCCATCAGATCTCCCTCCCGGTCTTGCGGGAGACGCGCACCGCGCGGGTCCCTTCGTACTCCGAACCGTCGGATCGACGCTTGGTCACTTCAGCGCGCTCATAACCGACCCGGGTGAGTACCTCATTGCCGGCCGCGTCCTTGGTCACCAACTGAACGTTGGACGCGTGGATCGGCGCCTCGGAACTGATGATCCCGCCCTTAGTGGTGCGCCCGGTGCTTGGGTCAGCAGTGTCGCGGACGTGGCGTTTCATGATGTTCACGCCCTGCACCACCACACGGTTGTCTTCCGGGTGAACGGCGATCACCTCGCCGACCACACCCTTGTCCTTGCCTGCGATGACCTTGACACGGTCACCTTTCCTGAGCCTCACTCAGATCACCTCCGGGGCCAGCGACACGATGCGCATGTACTTCCTGTCGCGCAGCTCGCGGGCGACCGGGCCGAAGATGCGGGTGCCGCGGGGTTCGCCATCGTTCTTGAGGATGACGGCCGCGTTCTCGTCGAACTTGATGTAGGAGCCGTCAGCACGACGGTGCTCCTTGGCGGTGCGGACGATGACGGCCTTGACCACATCGCCCTTCTTCACGTTGCCGCCGGGGATGGCGTCCTTCACGGTGGCCACGATCGTGTCACCGAGACCGGCGTAGCGGCGGCCCGAGCCGCCGAGCACACGGATGCACAGGATTTCCTTGGCACCGGTGTTGTCGGCGATCTTCAGTCGCGACTCCTGCTGGATCATTTCTTCTCCTCTGCCCCACCGGTTCCCCCGTCATCCGGGGGCCTGGTGGAACTCGTAATGTGTCCGGTCTTGCCGGGACTGACTAGCGGGCCTTCTCGACGATCTCGAGCAGACGCCAACGCTTGGTGGCCGACATCGGGCGGGTCTCCATGATGCGAACGCGGTCGCCCACGCCCGCCTCGTTCGCCTCATCGTGCGCGCACAGCTTGGTGGACTGGCTGAGGACCTTGCCGTACAAGGGGTGCTTCACCCGGTCATGGACCTCCACCACGATGGTCTTGTCCGCCTTGTTGGATACCACCAAGCCCTCGCGGACCTTGCGGCCCGCCCGCTTGGTTTCGGTAGTCGTCTCGCTCATGCTTCAACCTTCTGGTCGGGGTCCTGGATGATGCCCAGGTTCCGCTCCTGCAACACGGTGTAGATCCTGGCGATGTCCTTGCGGACCTCGCGCAGCCGGGCAGTCGACTGGAGTTGGCCGGTCGCGGACTGGAAGCGGAGGTTGAACAGCTCCTCCTTCAGTTCCAAGACCTGGGCGTTGAGTTCCTTACCGGACAGCCCACGCAGTTCGGCGGCCGTAAGTGCGTTGTTGGCCATGATCAGTTGTCACCTGCTTCGCGCTTGATGAAGCGAGCCTTGAAGGGCAGCTTGTGGATGGCGAGGCGGAGCGCCTCACGGGCCACTTCCTCGGAAACGCCGGACATCTCGAACAGCACACGTCCGGGCTTGATGTTCGCGACCCAGAACTCGGGCGAGCCCTTGCCCGAACCCATGCGAGATTCGGCAGGGTGCTTCGTCAACGGCCGGTCAGGGTACACGTTGATCCACACCTTGCCACCACGCTTGATGTGGCGGGTCATGGCAATACGCGCCGCCTCAATCTGCCGATTGGTCAGGTACGACGATTCGAGAGCTTGAATGCCGTACTCACCGAAGGCCAGGCTGGTGCCACCCTTGGCGACACCGCTCCGATTCGGACGGTGCTGCTTGCGGTGCTTCACTCGACGAGGAATCAGCATGCTCAGGCTCCTGCGTTCTCGGTAACGGGGGCGCTCGGTGCACCCTTCTCGGCATCAGCGCCACCAGCCTCGGTGCGCGCGACGTCGGCGCGACGGCGTCCCCCGCGGTCGCTACGGCCCTCACCGCGCCCCGGACGACGGTTGGGGCGCTGGCCGCCACGGGCGGGCGCAGCCTGGCGGGCGGCCTTCTGGGCAGCTCGCTCAGCACGGGTGCCGACAACGTCGCCCTTATAGATCCAGACCTTCACGCCGATCCGTCCGAAGGTCGTCTTGGCCTCGTAGAAGCCGTAGTCGATGTCCGCGCGAAGGGTGTGCAGCGGCACTCGACCGTCGCGGTAGCCCTCTGAACGGCTCATTTCTGCGCCACCCAGACGGCCGGAGCACTTGACGCGGATACCTTGGGCCCCAGCACGCATCGCGGTCTGCTGCGCCTTGCGCATGGCGCGGCGGAAGGCGACCCGGGCCCCCAGTTGCTCGGCGATACCTTGGGCGACCAACTGGGCGTCGATCTCGGGGTTGCGCACCTCGAGGATGTTCAGCTGGATCTGCTTGCCAGTTAGCTTCTCGAGCTCAGCACGGACACGCTCCGCCTCCGCGCCGCTGCGCCCGATGACGATGCCCGGACGCGCCGCGTGCAGGAAGATGGTCACCCGTTCGCTGCGCCGCTCGATCTCGATCGAACTGATGCCCGCTCGCTCGAGGGTTTTGCGCAGGTACTGCCGGATGCGGTCATCCTCCCCCACGAACTCGGCGTACTGCTTCTCTGCGTACCAGCGCGCCTTGTGGTCGGTGGTCACACCCAGGCGGAAGCCAATCGGGTTGATCTTCTGCCCCATCCTCAGGCCTCCTTCTGCTCGTCGATCTTCTTCCCGGCATCGACCTTCTTGGCCGGCTCGGACTTCTTGCTGGCCTTGGCCTTGGACACCGGGACCGCCTTCGGTTCACGCGGCTCGACAACCACAGTGATGTGGCTGGCGCGCTTGTAGATGCGACTGGCCGAGCCCTTGGCCCGGGGGCGAATGCGACGCATCGTGACCCCCTCGTCCACGAAAGCAGCCGAGACGTAGAGGTCGTCGGCCCGCAGCGCATCAGTGTTCTCGGCATTGGCGACGGCCGAGGCGATCACCTTGTAGACCGGCTCACTGGCGGCCTGCGGCGCGAACTTCAGAGTGCTCAGGGCATCCTTCACGTCCATACCGCGCACCAAGTCGACGACCCGACGCACCTTAGTCGGGCTCATCCGCACATGACGCGCGATGGCGTACGAGCCAGGCCGATCCCCGAGCAGGGCAAGGCGACGGCTGGGTCGCTCGTTGTTGTTGCTCATAGTCGAATCAGTTCCTTGTCTGCCCGGGCCTCAGCGCCGGCGGCTCTTCTTGTCGTCCTTCACGTGACCCCGGAAGGTGCGCGTTGGCGCGAACTCCCCGAGCTTGTGACCGATCATGGACTCGGTGACGAACACCGGGACGTGCTTGCGACCGTCGTGCACTGCGATGGTGTGGCCGATCATGTCCGGCACGATCATCGAGCGGCGCGACCAGGTCTTGATGAGGTTCTTGGTGCCCTTCTCGTTCTGGGCATCGACCTTCTTGGCCAAGTGCTCGTCGACGAACGGGCCCTTCTTCAAGCTGCGTGGCATCTCTCAGGCTCCCAATCAGCGCTTCTTGCCGGACTTGCGGCGACGGACGATCAACTTGCTACTGGCCTTGTTCTTGTCGCGGGTACGGCCCTCGGGCTTGCCCCACGGCGAGACTGGGTGGCGACCACCCGATGTCCGGCCCTCGCCACCACCGTGTGGGTGGTCGTGCGGGTTCATGACGACACCGCGGACTGTCGGGCGAACGCCCTTCCAGCGCATGCGACCCGCCTTGCCCCAATGGATGTTCGACTGCTCCGCATTGCCCACGCCACCGACGGTGGCGCGGCAGCGGACATCCACCATGCGCATCTCACCGGAAGGCATGCGCAAAGTGGCCATCTTGCCCTCGCGTGCGACCAACTGGATCTCGGCGCCGGCCGAGCGGCCCATCTTGGCCCCCCCGCCAGGACGCAACTCGACGGCGTGCACCGTGGTGCCGACCGGGATGTTGCGCAGCGGCAAGTTGTTGCCGGGCTTGATGTCCGAGCCCACACCCGAGACCACGGTCATGCCGGGCGTCAGTCCGGCCGGTGCGATGATGTAGCGCTTCTCGCCGTCCGCATAGTGCAGCAGAGCGATTCGCGCGGTCCGGTTGGGGTCGTACTCGATGTGGGCGACCTTCGCGGGCACATGGTCCTTGTCGTATCGCTTGAAGTCGATCAGTCGGTAGGCCTGCTTGTGGCCACCCCCGATGTGCCGGGTAGTGATGCGTCCTTGGTTGTTGCGCCCGCCGGTCTTGGACTTCGGCGCCACCAGCGACTTCTCAGGGGTGGAGCGGGTGACTTCAGCGAAGTCGGAGACGCTCGCACCGCGGCGACCTGGGGTGGTCGGCTTGTATTTGCGAATAGCCATCTGTCTCGTCGTTCCTTGTCGTCAGGCCTGGAAGATGTCGATCCGGTCACCGGCGGCGACGCTGATGATCGCACGCTTGGTGTTCGGGCGACGTCCCATGCCGTAGCGCGTACGACGGGTCTTGCCCTGCCGGGTGAGGGTGTGCACGGAGAGCACCTTGACGCCGAAGACCTGCTCGACCGCGATCTTGATCTCGGTCTTGTTGGCCCGTGGGTCGACGATGAAGGTGTACTTGTTTTCGTCCAGAAGGCTGTAGCTCTTCTCGGAAACGACGGGCGCAAGCAGGATGTCGCGCGGGTCGCGGATCTTGGTCTCGCTCACTTCTCGTCCTCCTGGTCCTCGGTGGCGGCCAGAGCAGCCTCAGACTCACTCGCGGTGGCCTTGATCGACTTGCCCTTGGCGGGGCCGGCCACGAAAACCTCGAGGGCGGCCTGGGTGAAAACCACGACATCCGAAACGACCACATCGTAGGCGTTCAGCTGGTCGGCGGCGATCACATGGACACCTGGAAGGTTGCGCAGGCTCATCCAACCGATGGTGTCGTCGCGCTGGAGGACGACCAGGTAGCGAACGTAGTCGCCAACGCTGGCCAGCCGGAGCGCAGCCTGCTTGGTCGATGGGGTCTGGCCCTCGACGACCTGGTCGATCACGAAGACCAAGCCCTCGCGGGCGCGGTCGCTCAGGGCACCACGAAGTGCGGCGCCGATCATCTTCTTTGGGGTCCGCTGGGCGTAGTCGCGCGGCTGCGGGCCATGCACCACGCCACCACCAGTCCACTGGGGAGCTCGGCGGGAACCCTGCCGGGCCCGGCCGGTACCCTTCTGGCGCCACGGCTTGGCGCCGCCGCCGGATACGTCACCGCGTGTCTTGGTCGCGTGGGTGCCCTGCCGGGCAGCGGCCTGCTGGGCCACCACGACCTGGTGGATCAGCGGCACATTGGTCGCCGCGTCGAAGATCTCGGCGGGAAGCTCGGCGGTGCCGGTCTTATTGCCCTTGGCATCCAGGACGTCAACCTTCAGAGTCTCGCTCATTTGGCATCACCCTTCTTTGCGGCGTTGCGGATGACCACGAGCGAACCCTTGTTGCCCGGGATCGCACCCTTGACCAGCAGTAGGCCCTTCTCTGGGTCTACGGCGTGGACGGTCAGATTCTGGACGGTCACTCTGTCGGCACCCATCCGGCCGGCCATCCGCAGGCCTTTGAAGATCTTGCCAGGGGTGGAGCAGCCGCCGATGGACCCCGGAGCGCGGTGCTTGCGGTGCACACCGTGGCCGGCTCCCAGACCCCTGAAGCCGTGCCGCTTCATCACACCGGCAGTTCCCTTGCCCTTGCTGATCCCGGTCACGTCCACGATGTCGCCATCTGCGAAGACGTCAGCCGAGATCTCCTGGCCGATGGTGTATTCGGACGCAGACGAAGTGCGCAACTCCACGAGGTGCTTGCGCGGCGAGACGCCGGCCTTGTCGAAGTGACCTGCCACCGGCTTGGTCACGGACTTGGCGCGCACCGCGCCGTAGCCGAGTTGCACGGCGGAATAGCCGTCTGCCTCCGGCGTGCGCACCTGGGTGACGACACAGGGCCCAGCCTGAATGACAGTCACCGGAACCACCCGGTTGTTCTCATCCCAAACCTGGGTCATGCCAAGCTTGGTGCCCAGCAGTCCCTTCACATTACGTTCGTTGCTCATGTCAGCGGCCTCACGGAAGCTTGATCTCGATGTCGACACCAGCCGGTAGGTCGAGACGCATCAGCGAGTCCACCGTCTTGGGGGTCGGGTCGAGAATGTCGATGAGCCGCTTGTGGGTACGCATCTCGAAGTGCTCGCGGCTGTCCTTGTATTTGTGCGGCGAGCGGATGACGCACCACACGTTCTTCTCGGTCGGCAGCGGCACTGGGCCCGCAACCTTGGCACCCGTCCGGGTGACGGTGTCGACGATCTTGCGCGCCGACGAGTCAATGACCTCGTGGTCATAGGCCCGAAGCCTGATGCGGATCTTTTGTCCCGCCACAGTTGTTCCTTCTACTCGTCCCTGCTACGTCAGTAACCTGATGGTTCCTGGCGACAAGCCGCGTGGACACGGACCCGAAATCGACCGATTCTGGCTCCAACACCGCTTGTCAATGCCGCATTGCTCGACCCCCGAGGTCGGGTGTGTCGCGCACGGTTCACCGCACCAGATCTAAACCACTGTTCAGATGCCTGCCAGCCCGCCACGTCCACCCGAAGGTGTCCGCCAACGCAGTGGGCACTGCCCACGTCTAGCTGGGTGCGGCCCCCGCAACGGACTCTCCAGACCGCCAGAAGCCTGCCCCTGGACCCCCACCCGTCTGACCGACCTCGGCAGTCTTACTGCCTGCTTCGCGACGTGCGCACGCTGGGCCCCAAAGGAGCAACCTGTTAATGATTGCATGACCCCGGTAGCCGATTCAAATCGAGGACGCCCACCCAGCCTGCACCGATCTCACAGCGAGCCGCGCAGAGCCGTCAACCGCGACAGCGAGGAATCACGGCCCAAGATGGCCATCGACTCGAACAGCGGCGGCGAGACCTGCTCACCGGTGATCGCGACCCGCACCGGCGCGAAGGCGAACTTCGGCTTGAGGCCCAAGCCATCCACCAAGGCGCCGCGCAACGCCTCCTGGATCGCCTCGGCGGCCCACTCTCCCAGACCGGTCAGGGCAGCGGATGCAGCATCCAGCACCTGCCCGGTGTCAGGTCTGAGCTTCGCCACCGCGTCGGGGTTGACGACGAGTTGGTCGTCTGGGGTGAACAGGAAGCCGATCTTCGGCAGCGCGTCGGCCAACGTGACCAGTCGTTCCGCGATCAGCGGGGTCGCGGAGTGCACGATCTCATGCCCGTTGGGAGGGACATCGACCCACTGCCCAGAGCTCAGGGCGAACTCGATGATCCGGTCGGCGAGCTCGGCAGCTGGCAGTGCGCGGATGTAGACCCCGTTGAGCCAATCCAGCTTCTTCAGGTCGAAGATCGGCCCCACGGTGCTCACCTTCGACCAGCTGAAGTCAGCGACGAACTCATCGAACCTCGTCACCTCCTGCTCGCCGGCCGCCGGCGGATAGCCAAGCAACTGTAGGAAGTTGCGCAGGGCCTCCGGCAGGTAGCCCTGCTCACGGAACCAGAGCAGGCGGGCGGCCGGATTCTTCCGCTTGGAGATCTTCGACTTGTCGACATTGCGCAGCAGCGGCATGTGGGCGTATTCGGGTTCGTCCCAGCCCAGCCACTTGTACAGCAACCGATGTTTTGGAGTCGAGCTGATCCACTCCTCCCCACGCACCACGGTGGTGATGTCCATCAGGTGGTCGTCGACAACGACCGCCAAGTGATAGGTGGGGAAGCCATCGGCTTTGAGGATTACCTGATCGTCCGGCATCGGGGCTCGCACTTCGCCGCGAATCAGGTCAGTGAAGCTGAGTTCGGCGTCGTCGGGGATGAGCATCCGCACCACCGGCGTCTCCGAGAATCCGGGCAGGGCGGCGCGTTCCTCACGGGTCTTGCCCAGGCAGAGTCGGTCATACCCGGTATCTGCCTGCTTGCTGGCCTGCTGCTCGGCCCGCATCTGTGCGAGCCGATCTGCAGAGCACCAGCAGTAGTAGGCGTGGCCGGCCTCGATCAGTTGATCGACATAGGGACGATAGGTATCCAACCGTTCGGACTGCTTGTAGGGTGCGTACGGCCCGTCCACCTCGGGGCTCTCGTCGGCTTCCAGACCCAACCAGTGCAGTGAATCGTAGATCTGCTGCTCCGAACCCGCCACCAGCCGGTTGCGATCGGTGTCCTCGATGCGTAGTACGAACTGTCCCCCGGTGCGCAGGGCCCATGCTTTGTCGAACAATGCCATGTACGCGGTTCCGACGTGCGGGTCGCCTGTGGGGCTGGGGGCGACGCGGGTGCGGGCAGGAGGGTTCACGATCGCCCAGCCTACCGGGCCGGTGGCGGACCCCCGACCGACGGCCCCGGAACGTCCGTCGGCAGCCCGACTGCCCGCAGATCATGGCGCATCTGGCGACAACCGACCCCATCGCCGGCCATCTGCCACTAGCGTGTGGGCATGCGAGTCCAAGACGTGCTGAAGCGCAAGGGCCATGATGTTGTCACGATTTCTCCGGCCGCCTCCGTGGGAGACCTGTTGAAGTTGCTCAACGAACATCGCATCGGTTCAGTCGTCGTCATGGACGGGGACCGGATGGTGGGCATCGTCTCGGAACGAGACATCCTGAGCCGCCTGGCGGCATCCGACGACGACGACATTCGCACCGTTCCCGTTCACGAGGTGATGAGCCAGACGCGGGTCTGCTCCCTCGACGACGACACCGCCGAACTGGCCGCCGTCATGACCGAGTTCCGCGTCCGTCATCTGCCGGTGGTCGATGCGGACGGTCGGCTACTGGCCATCGTCAGCATCGGTGACGTCGTCAAGGCGCGTCTTGACACCCTCACCGACGAACGCGACCACCTGATCAACTATGTGCAGCAGGAACCGCCTGTCGGCCGCGTGGTCAGCCAAGACTGATCAACCGCCACAGCAGTCAAAGGCCACAGCTCAGCGCTGCTGACAAGACCAGGAGCGTTCCCGTCAGCGGGCTCCCTGCCCAGCCAGTTACAGCGGCAGCACTGTTGACCTTGAGCCCAGAGCTGCGAAGCCATGCCGTCAACGCCTGCGGACGAGCCAACGGGTTCTTCGACGCACGAACGCCAAACGCGTACCGCCCGTCCCCACAGTTCGGGGACGGGCGGTACGCAGGTGTTTTCAGTTCAGCGCATCACTTGATGATCTTGGTAACACGACCGGCGCCAACAGTGTGCCCGCCTTCGCGAATCGCGAACTTGAGGCCCTCCTCCATGGCGATCGGCTTCTGCAGCACGACGTTCATGTCGGTATTGTCGCCCGGCATGACCATCTCAGTGCCCTCGGGCAGCGACACGGTTCCGGTGACGTCGGTGGTGCGGAAGTAGAACTGCGGGCTGTAGTTCGAGAAGAACGGCTTGTGCCGGCCGCCCTCTTCCTTGGTCAGCACGTAGACGTTGCCCTGGAACTCGGTGTGAGGCTTGGTGCTGCCGGGCTTGATCACGACCATGCCGCGCTCCACGTCCTCCTTCTTGGTGCCGCGGAGCAACAGGCCGACGTTGTCACCGGCCTGGCCCTCGTCCAGGATCTTGCGGAACATCTCGACGCCGGTCACCGTGCTCGTCTGGGTCGGTGCCAGTCCGACGATCTCCACAGACTCACCGGTCTTCACGATGCCACGCTCGATACGACCGGTAACCACGGTGCCACGCCCGGTGATCGTAAAGACGTCCTCGACGGGCATCAGGAACGGCTTGTCGGTCTCACGAACGGGCTGCGGAATGTACTCGTCGACGGCGTCCATCAGTTCGAGGATGCTCTCGCTCCACTTCGGATCGCCATTCATGGCGGGGAACGCCGCCACGCGAATGACTGGACACTCGTCGCCATCGAATTCCTGATCGGACAAGGCCTCGCGGACCTCCATCTCGACAAGCTCAATGAGCTCTTCATCGTCGACCATGTCGCACTTGTTCAAGGCGACGACGATCGCCGGGACGCCGACCTGGCGAGCCAGCAGGATGTGCTCGCGGGTCTGGGCCATCGGGCCATCAGTCGCCGCCACGACCAGGATCGCGCCGTCCATCTGGGCGGCACCAGTGATCATGTTCTTGACGTAGTCGGCGTGACCGGGGCAGTCGACGTGCGCGTAGTGGCGCTTCTCGGTCTGGTACTCGACGTGGGCGATCGAGATGGTGATACCACGCTGACGCTCTTCTGGTGCCTTGTCGATCGAGTCGAACGCGGACACCGCATTCAACTGCGGGTACTTGTCGTGCAGCACCTTGGTGATCGCCGCCGTCAGCGTGGTCTTGCCGTGGTCGACGTGGCCGATGGTGCCGATGTTGCAGTGCGGCTTGGTCCGCTGGAACTTGGCCTTTGCCACTTGGGCTCCTTCTGGTTTGTCGCCACGCTGGTTGCGTGGCACACCTGGTTTTCGACTGCGGGTTTTCCCGCAATTCACTTGTCCTGCTCACAGGCTGGTCAGGACCCGCGGGCATCACCCACGAACCTTACCAATTCTCGTCCGGTCTTCGCCGAGAGTCAAACCGTCGGCGTCCCACCCGGTGGCCGGACGCAGCACACCGGGTGGGGTCGGCTCAGAGTTCGCCGCGGGCCTTCGCGACAATCTCGTCTGAGACGGTCTTGGGGACCTCGCCGTAGGAATCGAATTCCATCGCGTAGGTGGCCTGCCCGGACGTCTTGGAGCGCAGGTCCCCCACATAACCGAACATCTCGGACAGCGGCACCAGCGCACGAACCACGCGGTTTCCGTGCTGCTCCTCCATCGACTGCACCTGGCCACGGCGGGCATTCAGGTCACCGATGACGGTACCCAGGTAGTCCTCGGGAGTGGTCACCTCGACCGCCATCAGCGGCTCGAGCAGCGCCGGATCCGCCTTGCGGGCGGCCTCCTTGAACGCCATCGAGCCGGCGATCTTGAAGGCCAGTTCGGAGGAGTCCACGTCGTGGTACGCCCCGTCGACGAGGGTCACCTTGATGTCTTCGACCGGATATCCGGCCAGCACACCGAACTGCATAGCCTCCTGGACGCCACGGTCCACCGCGGGGATGTACTCCTTGGGGATGCGGCCTCCGGTGACGGCGTTGACGAACTCGTAGCCCTTGCCCGCCTCCTGCGGCTCCAGGTTGATGATGACCTTGCCGTACTGGCCGGAACCACCCGACTGCTTCTTGTGCGTGTACTCCACGTTGGCCACCGGACGACGCAGGGTCTCACGGTAGGCGACCTGCGGCTTGCCGATGTTGGCCTCCACGTGGAACTCACGCTTCATCCGGTCGATCAGGACTTCGAGGTGCAATTCACCCATGCCAGCGATGATCGTCTGACCAGTCTCTTCGTCGGTGTGGACACGGAAGGTCGGGTCTTCCTCGGCCAGCCGTTGAATGGCCGCACCGAGCTTCTCCTGGTCTGCCTTCGACTTCGGCTCGATGGCTTGTTCGATGACCGGGTTCGGGAAGTCCATGGACTCCAGGACCACCGGGTTCGCCGGATCACACAAGGTGTCGCCAGTGCCGGTCTGCTTGAGGCCCATCACGGCACAGATGTTGCCGGCCGGGATCGTCGGCACCTCTTGCCGCTTGTTCGAGTGCATCTGGTAGATCTTGCCGATACGCTCGCGCTTGCCTGTCACGGCATTGAGCACTTGGCTGCCCGCCTGCAGGACGCCCGAGTAGACCCTGACGTAAGTCAACTTGCCCAGATGCGGGTCGGCGGCGATCTTGAACGCGAGAGCCGCCAGAGGCTCCGCCTTGTCGGGGTGGCGCTCGATGATGACGGACTCGTCCCCGGGCTTGAAGCCCTCGATGGCCGGGATGTCGAGCGGGGCCGGCAGGTAGTCGACCACAGCGTCCAGCAGCGGCTGGATACCCTTGTTCTTGAACGAGGTGCCACAGACCACTGCGGTGAAGGCGTTGGCCAGCACGCCACGTCGAATGGCCGCCTTGAGTTGCTCGACGGTGGGCTCGACGCCCTCGAGATACAACTCCATCAATTCATCATCATGCTCGGCGACGGTCTCGATCATCTCAGCGTGGGCCGAAGTGGCCGCCGCCAACATGTCGGCCGGGATTTCCTCGACTTCGTAGTCGGCGCCCAGCGTGGTCTCGCCTCGGTAGGTCTTGGCGACCATCTCGACAAGGTCGACGACCCCGAGGAACTTCGCCTCGGCACCGATCGGCAACTGCAACAGCACTGGCGTGGTCTGTAGCCGCTCCCTAATCGTCTTGACGACGAACTCGAAGGACGCTCCGGTACGGTCAAGTTTGTTGACGTAACAGATCCGCGGCACACCGTACTTGGTGGCTTGGCGCCAAACGGTCATCGATTGTGGCTCGACACCCGCGACTCCGTCGAAGACCGCCACCGCACCGTCCAGGACCCGCAACGAGCGCTCCACCTCAACGGTGAAGTCGACGTGTCCAGGGGTGTCGATGATGTTGATCTGGTAGCCCTTCCAGAAACAAGTGGTCGCGGCGGAGGTGATGGTGATGCCGCGCTCCTGCTCCTGCTCCATCCAGTCCATGGTCGCAGCGCCGTCGTGCACCTCACCGATCTTGTGGGTGATGCCGGTGTAGTACAGAATGCGCTCGGTCGTGGTGGTCTTGCCGGCATCGATGTGCGCCATGATGCCGATGTTGCGCACCTTCTTGAGGTCGGTCTGCAGGTCGAGGGCCACGTGTTCCCCTAATTCTTTTCTCTACGGAATGTCTACTGGGTTGAATTGGTGTTCGTTTGGTGTTCGACCCCGCTTGACCGAAGCCGGACATGCGAAAGGTCGCCCCCCTGCGAGGGCGACCCCTCAGCAAGTCACCAGCGGTAGTGGGCGAAGGCGCGGTTGGCCTCGGCCATCTTGTGGGTATCCTCGCGCTTCTTGACCGAGGCGCCCAGGCCGTTGGAGGCGTCCAGGATCTCGTTCATCAGGCGCTCCGACATGGTCTTCTCACGACGGGCTCGGGCGTAGCCCACCAACCAGCGCATGGCCAAGGTGTTGGCCCGAGACGGCTTAACCTCAACCGGGACCTGATAGGTGGCGCCGCCGACGCGGCGACTGCGGACCTCGACAGAGGGTCGGACATTGTCCAGAGCCTTCTTGAGGGTCTGCACCGGGTCGACACCTGTCTTCTCCCGAGTGCCCTCCAGCGCGGTGTAGACGATGCTCTGGGCGACGGTCTTCTTGCCGCTGTACAAGATCTTGCTGACCAATTGCGAGACCAGCGGGGAGCCGTAGACCGGGTCGACGATAACGGGGCGCTTTGGCGCGGGACCCTTCCGAGGCATTACTTCTCCTTCTTCGCGCCGTAGCGGCTGCGAGCCTGCTTGCGGTTCTTGACACCTTGAGTGTCGAGGGCGCCGCGGATGATCTTGTAACGAACACCTGGCAGGTCCTTCACACGGCCACCACGCACCAGCACCATGGAGTGCTCCTGCAGGTTGTGGCCGACGCCTGGGATGTAGGCGGTCACCTCAACGCCCGAGCTGAGACGGACACGAGCAACCTTGCGCAGCGCAGAATTCGGCTTCTTGGGGGTCGTGGTGTAAACGCGAGTGCAGACACCGCGACGCTGGGGGGAACCCTTGAGCGCTGGGGTCTTGTTCTTGTTCACCTTGTCAGTGCGGCCCTTGCGGACCAGCTGCTGGATTGTTGGCACCTGCTGGTATCTCTTTCCGTTTGTGTGGTGCACCCGCATTTGGGGGCCACTCGTTGTCTACTTCCCTGGCTGCGACCGCGGCACGTCTCACGGAATCCACCGTTATCCCATGATCGGACGAGATTCGCCGTGCGAACTCCGCACTTGTCCCAGGCTCCTCGCAACGTTTAGGTGCCCGGCTCAACCGCCAGGGTACGCACATGGTGCCGAACATGCCGGACACGACGCACCACTTTACCTTTACAGTGCCGAAGGGTCAAACGTCGTCGCTCGCCGGTGAGTGCTCGCCACAGTCCCGTTCATTCCTCGCGCTGAATGATCGGCACGCCGACCCCACCCGCCAGCCCAGCGGCAGGAAGACGGCGGTGGGCTGCGCAGGGTTCCCACGCCGCCCACCCCAGAATTCGCAGTTCAGCGAAGGTCGCGGTAGTCCATGTCGTCCAGCGGGACTGCGGCCCCGGTGCCGGCGCCGAAGTCGTAGTCGAACGCGTCATAGCTCAGCGAGTACGCGTTGGCGCGCGCATCCGCTGTGGGCTCGACCCGGATATTCCGGTAGCGATCCAGACCGGTGCCGGCGGGGATCAACTTGCCCAAGATGACGTTCTCCTTCAGCCCGTGCAGAATGTCGGACTTGCCGTGAATAGCCGCATCGGTCAGCACCTTGGTGGTCTCTTGGAAGGAGGCCGCGGACAGCCACGAATCCGTGGCCAAGCTGGCCTTCGTGATACCCATCAGGACCGGGCGCCCCTCCGCAGGACGACCGCCCTCCGTCAGTGCTTGCCGGTTGGCCTGCTCATAGGTCTGCCGATCGACCAACTCACCGGGCATCATGTCGGTGTCTCCGGAGTCGATGACCGTGATTCGCCGCAGCATCTGCCGGATGATGATCTCAATGTGCTTGTCGTGGATCGGCGCGCCCTGGGTTGCGTAGACCTTCTGGACCTCACCCACCAAGTGCTCCTGCACCTTGCGCACACCCTGGACGCGCAGCACGTCCTGCGGATCGATCGTGCCCGCAGTCAGCTGGTCTCCCACACTGACGCGGTCGCCGTCCGAGATTGAGTGGCGGACCCGGTTGGAATCCTCGAACTCGAGTCGCGCGCGACGCGGCACCAGGTACTCGACGTCGGACTGGCCATCGTCGCGGACGATCACCAGTTTGCGACCGCGGTCGCTGTCCTCGATCTTGATACGACCATCAGCCTCCGCGATCGGCGCCTTGCCCTTCGGCATACGCGCCTCGAAGAGTTCGACGACGCGTGGCAGACCCAACGTGATGTCATCACCCGCCACGCCACCGGTGTGGAAGGTACGCATCGTGAGCTGCGTACCCGGCTCACCAATCGACTGAGCCGCCTGAATGCCCACGGCCTCACCGACATCGACCAGCTTGCCGCCGGCCAGCGAGCGTCCGTAACACATCGCGCAGGTTCCGGTGCCTGCCTCGCAAGTCAGCACCGAGCGCACCTTGACGCTTGCGATCCCCGCTGCGATGAGCAACGGGATGTGCTCCTCGTTCAAGTCGGTGCCGGCCGGCAGGATCACTTCACCTGTCTCGGTCACGGCGTCAACGGCCAGGTTCCGGCCCAGAGAGCTGGTCTCCAGTGCACCAACCGGACGCAGGGCGCCGTTCCCATCGGCCACTGCGATGGTCTTGGTCAGGCCACGCTCAGTACCACAGTCGGACTCGCGGATGATGACGTCCTGGCTCACGTCCACCAGACGGCGGGTCAGGTAGCCCGAGTCAGCGGTACGCAGCGCGGTGTCGGCCTGTCCCTTGCGACCGCCGTGGGTGGAGATGAAGTACTCCAGCACGGTCAGGCCCTCGCGGAAGTTCGACTTGATCGGCCGCGCGATGATCTCACCCTTCGGGTTCGCCACCAGACCTCGCATGGCGGCGATCTGACGCATCTGAGTCATGTTGCCACGGGCACCCGAATTCACCATCATGTAAATCGGGTTGGTAGTGGAGAAGTTCTTCTCCATCGCGTCGGTGAGCTCGCTGGTCGCGTCGGTCCAGATCTGGATCAACTCCTGACGACGCTCGTCGTCGGTCACTGCACCACGCTCGTAGAGCTTGTCGATCTTGGCGGCTTTGGCGTCGTAGCCGGCCATGATCTGCGCCTTGTTGGGCGGAGTCTGCACGTCACCGATCGAGACCGTGACACCGGAACGGCTGCCCCAGCGGAAGCCCATGTCCTTCATCTCGTCGAGCACTTCGGTGACCACGGTCCGCGGGTACTGCTCGGCCAACTGGTTGACGATCGCGCTGAGCCGCTTCTTGCCGACGTGGGCGGTCACGAAGGGGTAGTCCGTCGGCAACGCGTTGTTGAACGTGATCTTTCCCAATGTGGTGTCGAGCAGCAGCGAGCCGTCGGCACGCACTCGATCGGCCGCCTCTGCTGGCGGCACGATGTCACGCAGACGCACCTTGATCTTGGAGCGCATGTCGATCTCGCCCAAATCGAAGGCCATGATGGCCTCCGCAGTCGAGCTGAAGACGCGTCCCTCGCCGGGCAGGCCGTCGACGTCGGTCGTCAGGTAGTACATCCCGATGATCATCTCGTGGCTCGGCAGGGCCACTGGACGCCCGTCGGCCGGCTTGAGGATGTTGTTGCTGGACAGCATCAAGATGCGTGCCTCAGCTTGGGCCTCCGCGCTGAGCGGCAGGTGCACCGCCATTTGGTCGCCATCGAAGTCTGCGTTGAACGCCGCGCAGACCAGCGGGTGCAGCTGGATCGCCTTGCCCTCGATGAGCTGAGGCTCGAACGCCTGGATGCCAAGGCGGTGCAGCGTGGGTGCGCGGTTCAGCAACACCGGGTGCTCCTTGATCACCTCCTCAAGCACGTCCCAGACCTGCGGACGCTGACGCTCCACCATGCGCTTGGCGCTCTTGATGTTCTGCGCGTAGTTCTGCTCGGCCAGTCGCTTCATGACGAACGGCTTGAACAGCTCGAGGGCCATCTGCTTGGGCAGGCCACACTGATGCAGCTTCAGCTGCGGACCAACCACGATGACCGAACGGCCCGAGTAGTCCACCCGCTTGCCCAGCAGGTTCTGGCGGAACCGGCCCTGCTTGCCCTTCAGCATGTCGCTGATCGACTTCAGCGGACGGTTGCCTGGTCCGGTGACCGGACGACCACGGCGTCCGTTGTCGAACAGCGAGTCGACCGCCTCCTGGAGCATCCGCTTCTCGTTGTTGACGATGATCTCGGGTGCGCCCAGGTCGAGCAGTCGCTTGAGGCGATTGTTGCGGTTGATGACGCGACGGTAGAGGTCGTTCAGGTCGGACGTGGCGAAGCGGCCACCGTCCAACTGCACCATCGGACGCAAGTCGGGCGGGATGACCGGTACGCAATCGAGCACCATGCCCGAAGCCGAGTTGTCGGTGTCGATGAAGGCCCGGACCACCTTGAGCCGCTTCAAGGCACGAGTCTTGCGCTGCCCCTTGCCGGTCTTGATGATCTCGCGCAATGACTCCGCTTCGGCCACCAGGTCGAAGTTCTCCAGACGCTTCTTGATCGCCTCAGCACCCATGAAGCCCTCGAAGTACTTGCCGAAGCGGGTCTTCATCTCGCGATAGAGCACCTCGTCGCCCTCGAGGTCCTGAACCTTGAGGGACCTGAACCGCGTCCACACCGCATCCAGCCGGTCAAGCTCGCGTTGGCTACGGTCACGCAGGTGCTTCATCTCACGTTCGGCAGAATCACGAACCTTCTTGCGCAGTTCGCGATCGGCGCCCTCGGACTCCAGCGTCGCCAGGTCCTCTTCGAGCTTGATGTTGCGTGCCTCCAGATCGGCGTCACGACGCTTCTCGATCTGCGTGCGCTCCACCCCGACCTTGGCCTCCAGGCTCGACAGATCGCGATGACGAGCATCCTCGTCGACCGACGTGATCATGTAGGCGGCGAAGTAGATGACCTTTTCCAGGTCTTTGGGGGCGATGTCCAACAGATACCCCAAGCGGCTTGGGACACCCTTGAAGTACCAGATGTGGGTGACCGGGGCGGCCAGTTCGATGTGGCCCATCCGCTCCCGGCGCACATTGCTGCGGGTGACCTCCACGCCGCAGCGCTCACAGACGATGCCCTTGAACCGGACGCGCTTGTACTTGCCGCAGTAACACTCCCAGTCGCGGGTCGGCCCGAAGATCTTCTCGCAGAACAGCCCATCGCGCTCGGGCTTCAGGGTTCGGTAGTTGATGGTTTCCGGCTTCTTGACCTCACCGAAGCTCCACTCTCGGATCTGGTCCGCAGTCGCCAGGCCGATGCGAAGCTGATCATAGGTGTTGACGTCCAGCACTTGTAGTCTCCCGTTGATGGGTCGTTGGTCTATTCGTGTAGGGGTCTGAATGATCAGACTTCGTCGACGATCGCGAACGAATCGGCGCCGGGACGACGCGACAGGTCGATACCCAGGTCCTCACTCGTGCGGTAGTCGTCCTCGCTGTCACGCAGATCGACGATCGCCCCGTCGCTGCTCAGCACCTCGACATTCAGGCACAAGGACTTCATCTCCTTGACCAGAACCTTGAACGATTCCGGGATACCCGGCTCGGGGATGTTCTCACCCTTGACGATCGCCTCGTAGACCTTGACGCGTCCGGGCACGTCATCGGACTTGATCGTGAGCATCTCCTGCAAGGCCCACGCCGCGCCGTAGGCCTCCAGTGCCCAGACCTCCATCTCACCGAAGCGTTGACCACCGAACTGCGCCTTGCCGCCCAGCGGTTGCTGGGTGATCATCGAGTAGGGGCCGGTGGAACGGGCGTGGATCTTGTCGTCCACCAGATGGTGCAGCTTCAGGATGTACATGTAGCCGACGCCGACCTTCTCGGGGTACGGCTCTCCGGAGCGTCCATCGAAAAGGATGGCCTTGCCGTCCGCATCCACGATGCGTTCGCCGTCGCGGTTGGGCAGTCCGTTGGCCAGCAGGCCACCGATCTCGTGCTCATCGGCACCGTCGAAGACCGGAGTCGCCAACCGCGAATCAGGCCCATTGGTGGTCAGGCCGACCTCGCGGAGCCGATCGGCCCACTCCCCCTCGACCTCTGAAATGTCCCAGCCCGAGTGAGCGATCCAGCCGAGGTGGGTCTCGAGCACCTGCCCAACATTCATGCGGGAGGGCACTCCCAGCGGGTTGAGGATGATGTCGACCGGAGTGCCATCCGGCAAGAACGGCATGTCCTCGGCGGGCAGGATCTTGGAGATGACGCCCTTGTTGCCGTGCCGACCAGCGAGTTTGTCACCCTCCTGCACCTTGCGCTTCTGGGCGACGTACACGCGCACCATCTGATTGACCCCCGGCGGCAGGTCGTCGCCTGCCTCCTCGCGGTCGAAGACACGCACACCGATGACGGTGCCAGCCTCACCATGTGGCACCTTCATCGAGGTGTCGCGCACCTCACGCGCCTTCTCGCCGAAGATGGCGCGGAGCAGGCGCTCCTCGGGGGTCAGCTCGGTCTCGCCCTTCGGGGTCACCTTTCCGACCAGGATGTCGCCGGTGCTGACCTCGGCGCCGATACGGATGATGCCGCGCTCGTCAAGATTGGCCAGCATGTCGTCGGACACGTTCGGGATGTCGCGGGTGATCTCCTCCGGGCCGAGCTTGGTGTCGCGGGCGTCGACCTCGTGCTCCTCGATGTGGATCGAGGTGAGGACGTCCTCGCTGACCAGACGCTGGTTGAGAATGATGGCGTCCTCGTAGTTCAAGCCCTCCCACGGCATGAACGCGACCAGCAGGTTACGACCGAGGGCCAGTTCGGCGTGGTCGGTGCAGGGGCCGTCGGCCAGCGGGGAGCCGGGCTCGACCCGGTCGCCCGGGTTGACGATCGGACGCTGGTTGACGCAAGTCCCGGCGTTCGAGCGCCGGAACTTCTCCAACCGGAAGGTCTGGTAGCTGCCGTCATCGTTGGCCACTTCGATCAGGTCACCCGACACGCTGGTGACGACGCCCGGCTTGGCGGCCAAGGTGACATCGCCGACGTCAACGGCAGCCCGGTACTCCATGCCAGTGCCGACATAGGGTGCCTCGCTGCGCACCAACGGTACCGCCTGGCGCTGCATGTTGGCGCCCATCAGGGCACGGGACGCGTCGTCATGCTCCAGGAACGGGATGAGCGCCGTCGCCACCGAAACCATCTGGCGTGGCGAGACATCCATGTACCCGACCTCGGTGGCCGGCACAGCGTCCACGTCACCGTGGCGGACGCGGACGATGACCCGGTCCTCCGTCAGCTGGCCAGCGGTATCGATTGCGGCGTTCGCCTGGGCGATGTTGTAGCGGTCCTCCTCATGCGCGGTCAGGTACTCGATCTGATCGGTGACCCGGCCGTCCACAACCTTGCGATATGGGGTTTCGATGAAACCGAACGCATTGACCCGGGCGAAGGACGCCAGCGACCCGATCAGACCGATGTTCGGCCCTTCCGGGGTCTCGATGGGACACATCCGGCCATAGTGGGACGGGTGCACGTCACGCACTTCCATGCCGGCACGGTCACGGGACAGACCGCCCGGGCCCAGGGCCGACAGCCGGCGCTTGTGGGTCAGCTCAGCCAGCGGGTTGTTCTGGTCCATGAACTGCGACGACTGCGAGGTACCGAAGAACTCCTTCAGTGCAGCAGTCACCGGGCGGATGTTGATCAGCGTCTGCGGAGTGATGGCCTCAATGTCCTGGGTGGTCATGCGGTCACGAACAACGCGCTCCATCCGGCCCAGACCGGTCCGCAGCTGGTTCTGGATCAACTCGCCAACGGTACGCAGCCGACGGTTGCCGAAGTGGTCGATATCGTCCGGCTCCACGATGATCGCGGCAGCGTCCGGACGAGCCAACTCCGCCCTGCCCTCGTGCAGCGCGCAGACGTATTCGATCGCCGCGACGATGTCGTCCATCGTCAGCACCTGGTTGTCGAACGGTAGATTCAGGCCCAGCTTCTGGTTGATCTTGTAGCGACCCACCTTGGCCAGGTCGTAACGCTTCGGGCTGAAGTAGTAGTTGGTGAGCAGCTGCATGGCAGCCTCACGGGCCGGCGGCTCACCCGGGCGCAGCTTGCGGTAAATGTCGAGCAGCGCCTCGTCCTGGGTGGTGACGTGGTCGCGCTCCAAGGTCAGCCGCATTGAGTCGTACTCGCCGAACTGCTCCAAGATGCGCTCCTCGGTCCAGCCGAGGGCCTTGAGCAGCACGGTGACGTTCTGCTTGCGCTTGCGATCCAGTCGAACCCCGACCTGGTCGCGCTTGTCGATCTCGAACTCCAGCCAAGCACCCCGGGACGGGATCACCTTGCATGTGAAGATGTCCTTGTCGGAGGTCTTGTCGGGGGTCTGCTCGAAGTACACGCCGGGAGAACGAACGAGCTGGCTGACCACGAC
>CALMKG010000296.1 GCA_937867175.1 uncultured Propionibacterium sp.
CTGCGGAATCGCCGGCACCGAGCTCAGTGATCTCGAGTGGGCCCGCTACCTGGTGGGTGTTAAGCCGTTCGACTATTGCCGCTGAGGCTGGTCTCGGCGGGGCTCGGCGCGTCCGGCATACGGACCGTTCGCGCCGTGCCGGTCGGGCGGCGGTGACGATACAGCTAGTCAAAGCGCGATGTAGACGCTCGAACGAATCCCATACACCTTCGTACACGTTCTGGTAGGAGCTGTGTCAGACCCCTTGATTAGGGTCAGGCCCGAGATGGCAGATGAGTGACCCTCGCTTGCCTGTTGGGCTTCGAAGAAGGTACGAGGTGTGCAGTGGCGGGCCGACACCCTATGCGCTGTGGGCGATGGTGCCCCAGCGTGGTGGCTCGGGATTGCGAGCTTGCAGCAGATGGACAGGTCGACCCATCGACAGCCCCATTGATCCTGCCTAGCGTGCTGGCCAGAGCATGTGATTGGAGGACTGGGCAATGAGTATGGTTGGCGCTGACCCTGACCAGTTGATCGCACTGGCCAAGAAGATGGATCACGAGGCCAACGCGCTGGATCTTCGGATCAGGATCCCGATGCGGTCGCTGGTCGGCCATTCGCCTTGGAGTGGTGCTGACGCAGTACGTTTTCGTCACGACTGGACGACCACCCTGGACCCGCAACTCGCCAAGACGGCCGCCGCACTGCACACAGCCGCGCAAGATCTGCACCGCAATGCTCAGGAACAGATCGCAGCCAGCGCTGGGGACGCAGCACTGTCACCGGCGCCGGGTGCTGCCGCAGGTCGGGTGGACGCGGTGAGCGATGGCCCAGGTGCAGATTCGCCGGCACAGGGGTCTTCGCTGGTTGAGATCCTGCAGGAGCTGAGCACGGCGCACAGCGCCTGGGCCGACAACGAGATGGGCAATTGGTTCAGGGGCATGAGCGATGCGCCCGATGGCATGTCTTGGTCCGAGTACCTCGCGGCTGGCAAACAGACCGAAGCGCTGGGCGAGATCTTCGGGAACGTCGGCGCCGGCATCGATGGGGTTTCATTTCTTGGCTCCGCATACGAACTGTCTACCGGGGTGGGCACTTGGGCGGACGTCTTTGACCTTGCAGCCGACGGTGCTGGTCTCATCGGTGGAGTGGCCGGCTGGGCGGGAAATGCCGGGCTGGTCGGTGCGCTTGGCCCGCTGGGGCAAGGGCTGGGGATCGCATCCGACGTGGCCAAGGCGTATGACGCTGCTCAAGGTGGGGACTTGCTGGGCGCGGTCTATCACGGTGCGCATGCGGCGGTGCGCGGTGTCGCCATGGTGCATCCGGGAGTTGCCCTGGGGCTGGCCGTGTTCGATGCCGGGCTGGCCATCGGCAGCTCACCGGTCGTCCAGCAGTTCACGGTGGACGCGTTGCGGGGAGCTGGCGAGGTGGCCAATTCTGCCGGCCAGGTGCTCGGCGAGGCTGCTGGAAATGCGGGCAAGGCCGTTGGGAATGTAGCCAAGGGAGCCGCGGACGCCCTGGGTGGGTTTGTTGGGGGACTGCTTGGTGGAGGTAAGAGATGAGCGATCTGTACAAGTACACATTCGCCGAATTGGAGTTCCTGCTCGGAGGCCGGCCGGGATGGCCACACGGACGGGAAATATTGGGGTTGAATCCTGAGTCCACTGAAGGCATACGCATGGCTGGAGCAGCGAGCCTGCTGGTTCGTGGGCTTGCCAAGGTCGACGGCGCAGACATCGTGGTGGACCCCGCGGTGATGATGCCTGCGTCGGTTCTGGTGAGTGGTGGTGAGGTGTTCGGCCTTGCGCTCAGCGGCAATGAGCGAATGGCGTTGTCGACGCTGGTCATCGCGCGCGCACCAGCCGGGCGGATTCTTGTCAGCGCCGATCTGCCTGGGATCTTCGAGTTACGGCCGCTGAGCGTCGATGTCGAACCACTTGCGATGCTCACCGAGATCTCGCT
>CALMKG010000297.1 GCA_937867175.1 uncultured Propionibacterium sp.
TGTTAGGCGACACCCTGGCTGACCAGTTGTAGGTGGGTTGGCGTCATCGGTCACGAGGACGTGGTCGGGCGTCTGGGACGTGCGGTGTCCCGTAGGGTTCGCGTCAAGAGCGTGATCATGCTCTGTTGATGCGCGACGGCCCTCCCAAGCTTTGGCGAGCAGGAGGGCCGTCACTTGGTGCTTGGAGGGCACCCATGTTGATCGTAGGTTCCGACCTTGTCGAGGTCGAGCGGTTGTTGGTGTCCGGGGAGCTGTCCTGCCCGTCGTGTCGGGGGGTGTTGGGGCCGTGGGGGCACGCCCGGACACGGTCCACGCGCGCCCTCGGCGCGGTGGTGCGGCACCGGCCGCGGCGGGCGCGGTGCTCCTCGTGTGGGGGGACGCATGTGTTGTTGGCGCAGGTGTGGTTGGTGCGCCGGGCGGATGCGGTCGCGGTGATCGGGGCCGCGGTGGAGGCCAAGGCCGCCGGGGCGGGGCACCGGCGAATCGCGGCGGCGTTGGGGCGCCCGGACTCAACGGTGCGGGGGTGGTTGCGCCGTTTCACCGTCCGGGCGGAAGCCACCCGGGTGGTCTTCACGGGTCTGCTGCACGCTTTGGACCCGCAGGCGGGCGCGGTGGTGCCGGGGGTCTCGGTGGTCGGCGACGCTGTGGAGGCGATCGGGCGGGCGGCGGCCGCGGTGGTGGTCAGGTTGGCGCCGGTGGAGCCGTGGGAGTTCGCCTCCCGGGCCTCGGGTGGTCGGCTCCTTGCCCCGTTGTCGGGGGCGGGGTGGTGAGCAACACGAGTTGACCCTTGGGGTCGGCCTGGAGGCCTGCCACGCTCGGTCCGAACGAGTTTCCGGAACGAGCAGAGGAGTGGGCATGGGTAAGGGGCACCGACCCGGGGACGTGGAGGCCCGCCGGGCTGAGCGGGCACGGGATGTCGCGTTGTTCCGGTACGCGCTGGTGCGTGAGGCCGCGGACCCGTCGCTGACGACCCGGCAGCGTGGCCGGCTGGTCCGCGAGCTCGCCGCGATGGAGCACACCGGTCCGAGGGGTGAGAGGGTGCGGGTCTCCCGGGCGAGCCTGGACCGGTGGATCAGGGCGTGGCGGGCGGGTGGGTTCGATGCCCTGGTGCCCTCGGCCCGGCACGCCGAGCCCCGCACCCCGGGAGCGGTGTTGGAACTGGCGGTCGGACTGAAGCGTGAGGTCCCGGGGCGGACCGCGGCGCAGGTCGCGGCGATCCTGGCCGAGCACACGACGGGGGTGGTGCCCTCGGCGCGGACGCTGCAACGCCACTTCGCCCGCCTGGAGCTCACCACCCGCCCTGACGGGCGGGCCCCGGCGGGGTTCGGCCGTTTCGAGGCCGCCACGCCGAACGAGCGGTGGACCGGGGACGCCCTCCACGGGCCCGTGATCGCCGGACGCAAGACGTACCTGATGGCGTTCATCGATGACCATTCCCGGGCGCTGACCGGGTACCGGTGGGGCCACAGCGAGGACGCGTTACACCTGGTCGCGGCGCTGCGGGCCGGCCTGGCCGCCCGGGGTGTCCCCCACGTGGTCTACCTCGATAACGGAGCCGCCATGGTCTCCAAACAGTTGCTGCGGGCCATGGCCGTCCTGGGGATCCGGTTGACCCACTCCCGGCCCGGCCAACCCGAGGGCAGGGGCAAGATCGAGCGCTTCTTCCGCACCGTGCGGGACCAGTTCCTCATCGAGCTGTCCGCCCCGGGCGCGCCTGAGAAGATCACCGATCTGGCCGCATTGAACGAGTTCTTCGCGGCCTGGGTGGAGACCGTGTACCACCAGCGGGTCCACTCCGAGACCGGGCAGGCGCCCATCGAGCGGTTCCTGGCCGCCGGGCCGCCGGCGGTGCCGACCCCGCAGCGCCTGCGGGAGGCGTTCTTGTGGTCCGAGCACCGCGCGGTCACCAAGACCGCGACCGTGTCCCTGCACGGCAACACCTACGAAGTGGACGCCGCCCTGATCGGGCGGCGGATCGAACTGGTCTACGACCCCTTCGACCTGGCCGACATCACCGTGCGCTACGCCGGACGGAACATGGGTACCGCCGTCCCCCACCACATCGGCCGTCACGTCCACCCCGCAGCCACGACCGACACCCCAACCCCGGTACCCGCCACCGGGATCGACTACCTCGCCCTGGTCCGGGACCGCCACACTACGGCCCTGACCCAACGCGTGAACTACGCCGCCATGGCCGGCCAGTCCGAGACCCCCGGACCGGCCCGCGCCGTCGCCGCGGCCGGTGGTGTCCTGCCCGCCCAGACCGACCTGATCGAACTGCTGACCGCCACCGGCGATCACGACACCGAACCCCAGGAGCACCAGTGACTCTCGACCGACTCCAAGCCCACTACGGTTTCA
Organism: uncultured Propionibacterium sp.; assembly: GCA_937867175.1. GTDB lineage: Bacteria > Actinomycetota > Actinomycetes > Propionibacteriales > Propionibacteriaceae > Brooklawnia. The sequence goes on from CALMKG010000297.1 coordinate 2,365, forward strand.
CCCGCATGCCCTTCGGCCGGGCCCTGGCCCCGGGCATGCTCCACCGCCACACCAGCCACGCCGAAGCCGTCGCCCGTGTCTCCTGGTGCATCAGCGAACGCGCCCTCGGCGTGATCACCGGTGAGGTCGGCGCCGGCAAGACCGTCGCCGTCCGCGCCGCCCTCGCCACCCTGGACACCTCCCGCCACACCACCATCTACCTCGGCAACCCCGCCGTGGGCGGCCGGGGCCTCTACGCCGGGATCGTCACCGCCCTGGGTGGGACCCCCCGCTTCCACAAAGCCGCCCTGATCCCCCAGACCACCGAACTACTCGCCGCCGAGGAACACGAACGCGGCCGCACCGTCGTCCTCATCCTCGACGAAGCCCACCTCCTCACCGGTGACCAACTCGAAGAGCTCCGCCTCCTGACCAACGCCGACATGGACTCCCACTCACCCTTCGCGTGCCTCCTCGTCGGACAACCCACCCTGCGCCGACGGATCAAACTCGGCACCTTCGCCGCCCTGGACCAACGCATCGCGCTGCGCTACACCCTGACCCAGATGAGCGCCCCCGAGACCAAGAGCTACCTCACCCACCACCTCGCCCTCGCCGGGCGCTCCGACACCCTGTTCTCCGACGACGCGATCGCCCTGATCCACCAAGTCGGCCGCGGCGTCCCCCGCGCGGTCAACAACCTCGCCGTCCAATCCCTCGTCGCCGCCTACGCCACCAACAAAGCCATCGTGGACGAATCCTCCGCCCGGGCCGCCGTCACCGAGGTCACGACAGAATGACCACCACCACGCCACCACGACCACCACAGCCCCGCCGGGAACACCGGCGGGGCCCCCTTTTCACACTTCCACGTCATCACCGACCATGACACCCTCGTCCTCACCTGACGCGGCCGGCTACAATGGGGGTTCATCCGACCGATAGATGGCTTTTAGAAGAACGCAAAGAGAGTCCATGGGGATGAAGGGAAGGGAGTAGGAGTATGCCGGCACGTGTAACCACCCGAGGACTGTTCTGGACCGGGGTGTGGTGCGTCCTTGTTGCGGTGGTCGCCTCATTCGTCCCGGCCCTGTACGCGGGCCGCGTACTCGACTCCGGGTGGCTGATGCTCTACTCCGGGTTGTCGACCCTGCTGACCGTGGTGCAGGACTTCGGGGTCCTCGCGATCATTGGATCCCTCGTGCTGCAGGCCCTGATCTCGCATCGCGACCTCAACTACAACGAGACCCGGATCCGCCGCGAACTTTGAGGAACCCCACCCCCACGGGCCCGAATTTTCAAAGATGGCCGGCGTGTTTCCTCAGTCTTCGCTGCATCTCGACAGATTTTGTCGAGATGCAGCGAACTTTGAAATCTGAGTGGCGATTTCATCAATGACTCTTCAACCACGTCTGTAGTTCATCACTCCCATCCGCCCGATACGGTCGCTGCATTCGTGG
>CALMKG010000298.1 GCA_937867175.1 uncultured Propionibacterium sp.
CGGCAACACGGCGCGTGGGCGATGCTCATCGTGCCGTTCGCGCTCGGCGTGGTGTTGCGTGCCCGGGTCGCCGACTTGGACGCCTGGCTGGTGCCGCTGGCCGCCACCGTCTTCGCCGCCTACTTCTGCTTCAACGCCCTCACGTTCTGGCTGCGGGCCGCGCCTGCCCGGCGTTCGTCCTACACCAGGCCGGTGCTGGTCTACGGGGCGATCGCGCTGGTCTTCGGCGTGCTGGCCCTGGTGATGGGTGGTTGGCCGATCACGTCCTGGCTGCCGATCGGCTTGCCGTTCGCGGTCCTGGCGGTCTGGCTGGCGTCCCACCGCAATGATCGCGCGGTCTTGAGCGGGTTCGCGACCGAGGCGCTGGCGGTGGGCATGGGGCTGGTGGTGAGGTTCATCACCCCGGCCGCGATGGTCGACGAATGGTCGACAGCCTATGGCGACGTCGCGATCATGGTCGCGCTGTTCGTCTACTTCTTCGGCACCGTGCTGCACGTAAAGGCTTTGATCCGTGAGCGGGGGCGCCGGCCGGCCAGGGTGCGCGCAGTCACCTGGCATGCGGTCGCCACCTTGGTGGCGGTGGCTGCGGCACTGGCCGGCTGGGCCTCCCCGCTGTGGGTGGCCTTCTTCACGGTGACGACCTTGCGCACCTGGTACATGTCGCGTCCGGACCTGGTCGGGCGCTTCAAGCCGCTACAGATCGGCGTGCTCGAGATCGTGCTCAGCGTCTTCGCTTTCGTGATCGGCCTGTTCTAGGCCAAGCCAAGCGACACGGGGCGCCCCTGCCGACGTCGTGGCCGGTAGCGTAGGTTTCGTGCCACGCTTCGAACCGTTCAACGCGATCCGCTATGCCTCCGGGGTGAACTGGGACGAGGTCATTGCCCCCCCGTACGACGTGCTCTCCGAGGACGACGTCCGTGAACTTGGGCAGACCAGCAAGTACAACATCACCTGGATAGATGTGCCCCGCGGGGGCGACGACCGCTACAAGGTCGCCGCCTACCTGCTGCAAGAGTGGCTCGCCAAGGCCATCCTGGTGCGCGAGGCGGAACCCAGCTTCACCATCTACCGCATGGACCATGTAGACGCGACTGGCACGGCTCGGACCATCTCGGGCGTCCTGGGCGGTCTCGAAGTGGTGGACGAAGGGGCCGGCGGCGTCCTGCCCCATGAGCGCACCACCAAGAAGGCCAGCACCGATCGGCTCGATCTGACGGTGGCGACTGCCGCTAACCTGTCACCGGTTTGGGGGCTGTCGCTGGCGTCCGGTCTCACCGCCGCACTGGCCGAGCCCGGGGAGCCGCTGGGCGAAATGGTCGTGGAAGGGGTCACCCACCGTGCCGAGCGAGTGACCGACCCGCGCCGCATCGCGACGATCAGTCGGATCATCGGCCGCGACGACGTCCTGATCGCCGACGGCCACCACCGCTACTCGGTCTCGCGCACCTACCGCGACATGGTTCGCAAAGCGACCAAGCGCACCGACACCGCAGCCGAGCTGACGCTCACCTTCATCAACGAGTTGGTGGACGACCAGTTGTCGATCGAGGCGATCCATCGCATCTATGACGGCCTGTCGCTGGACGAATTGAAGGACGACCTGTCCGGCAGCTTCACCTTCGAACCGATGGCCGGCCAACCAAGCCCGCAGACGCTGGCCAAGATGGTCAATGACCGACGCCTGGTTCTGCTATCTCGTGACGGCAAGGGCGAATGGCTGGTGCCCCGGCCGGGTGCGTTCGATGGCGTCCGCGCCCTGGACGGTGCCTGGCTGGAGCACGCGCTGGCCGGTAGCCGAGCCAAGGTGCGCTACCAGCACGGGCTGGACGAGGTGGCGAAGGAGTTGGCGGGCGGCAGGCCCTTCGGCAAACCCACGGCCGCAATCCTGATTCGCCCGACATCGCTGGCAGAGATCAAGCGGACCGCCCGCGAAGGCCTGCTGATGCCTCCCAAGTCGACCTTCTTCACCCCGAAGCTTCGGACCGGACTGGCCATCCGGCCCACCGCCAAGCTGCCCCGCTGACCCGCATGCACCCCGGCGCCGGGGCCACCGGCGGCGGATGTCAACCAACGTCACAAAGACGAAAAGGAGGAAAAATGGCAGGCCGCATCGCGCACCAGTCATTCGCGAACAAGGTCATGAGCGCTGCCGAGGCTGCCGCTCTCGTACATCCCGGGGCTTCGATCGGCTTCTCCGGATTCACCGGCGCCGGGTATCCCAAGGAGTTCCCGGTCGCCTTGGCCCAGCGGATCACCGAGGCACGCGGACGCGGCGAGGACTTCACCATCCGGATGTTCACCGGCGCTTCGACCGCACCCGAACTCGACGGCGCCCTGGCCGAGACCGGCGGAGTGAGCTTCCGCGCTCCGTACCAGTCCGACCCGATCATGCGTGCCATGATCAACAAGGGCGTGACGGAGTACGCCGACGTGCACCTGTCGCACTCGGCGAAGCTGATGAACATGGGCTTCTTCGGCAAGCTCGACTTCGCAGTCGTCGAGGCCACGGCAATCACCTCCGACGGCGAACTGGTGCCGAGCTCGTCGGTGGGCGCCAACCGCACCTACCTCGACAACGCCGAGAAGATCATCGTCGAGGTCAACTCCTGGCAGACCGAAGACCTCTACGGAATGCACGACATCTACTACGGCATGCAGATCATTCCGCGGCGCGGCGCGATCCCGATCAACCACCCCGGCGACATCGTCGGCCAAAAGACCCTTCGCGTCGATCCCGAGAAGGTGGTTGCGGTCATCGAGACCGACGCCCCCGACCGGAACACCCCGTTCAAGCCGTTGGACAGCGACTCCCGCGCCATCGCGGCGCACCTGCTGGACTTCTTCGACCTAGAGGTCAAGGCCGGACGCATGCCGCAGAGCCTGTGGCCCCTGCAGTCGGGTGTCGGCAACATCGCCAATGCCGTCCTGGCCGGGCTCATGGACTCGCACTTCGAGCACATGACCAGCTACACCGAGGTCATCCAGGACGGCATGATCGACCTGATCGACGCCGGCAAGATCGACGTCGCCTCGGCCACCGCCTTCTCGCTGTCACCCGACGCGGCACACAAGATGAACGAAACCGCCAAGAACTACCACGGCAAGATCATCCTGCGCCCGCAGGACGTGTCGAACCATCCCGAGGTGATCAGACGCCAGTTCGTGATCGCCTGCAACGGCATGATCGAGGCCGACATCTACGGCAACGTCAACTCGACCCACGTGATGGGCACCAGGATGATGAACGGCATCGGCGGTTCGGGCGACTTCTCGCGCAACGCGGGCTACTCGATCTTCGTCAGCCCGTCGGTGGCCAAGGGCGGCAACATCTCGGCGATCGTCCCGATGGTCAGCCACCACGACCACACCGAGCACGACGTGATGGTCATCATCACCGAGCAGGGCCTGGCCGACCTGCGCGGCCTTGCGCCACGCAAGCGCGTCAAGCTGATCATCGAGAACTGCGCACACCCCAGCTACCGTGAGGCGCTGTGGGACTACTACAACGAGGGCCTGCGGGTCAGCAACGGGATCCACACCCCGCACGTCCTGCCCAAGGCCTTGAGTTGGCACCAACGGTTCCTGGAGGGCGGCTCGATGCGTCCGCCCAAGCCCAAGGCCGCCGAGCCCGTGGCCGAGAAGGCCGAGCCCGTGGCCGAGCAATCCTGACACGAAGCTGAAGCAGGGCCCTCACGAATCGGTGGGGGCCCTGCTTCGCGTCCCGACTCAGCCCAGCAGCAGGGCCCGGAGCTCTGGCACCGTGTCGACGACTGCAACACTGCGCTGGGCCCGCAGTTCGGCCGGGTCACCCGCCCCCCAGGTGACCCCGACACCGTCCATGCCAGCGGCCTCGGCAGCCAGCAGGTCGTAGACAGCGTCTCCGACGTAGACGCTGCCGGCCGCCTGCGCACCCAGGACCTCCAGTCCCTTCAGCAGTGGCGCCGGGTCGGGCTTGTGCCGGTCGGTGTCGTCCTTGGCGCAGGCGAGGATGGTTTGCTCGGGCAGTCCCGCGACGCGCATGGCCGGAACCGCGGTGCGTCGGCGCTTCGCGGTGACCACGGCGGTCTCCACCCCGGCGTCCACCAGGTCATGCAACAGTTGCGGGATGCCCTGGTAGCCGATGACGTTGGTGTCCAGCTGCGCGAAGTTGTGGTCCATGTAGACCCGTTCGAGTTCGGCTGCCCGATCGGGTGCCTGCTCGGTGAAGACGTCGGTGAGCGTCCGCCCGATCCACGGCAGGATCTCGGCGCGGGTGACGCGGCGCCCCGTGACCGCGTCCCACGCATAGGTGTAACTGGCGACGATCCCGTCGATCGTGTTCGCCAAAGTGCCATCGAAGTCGAACAGGACGACCGGCCAACGCGGGGTGTGATTCATGACTCAACTTTACCGGCTCTCAGCTGGAGGGACCCGACCGCCCAGTGCGCCCCGGCCTGCGGAGGTCTCCGTCTGGTTCGGGCTACTCTGGACTGTGGCAGATTGATCGGTTCTGGAGGCAGGAGGCGCCGGATGGGCCAGCCGCACGGCTTCCCGAGTTCTGACGATCCGCGTTTGCCGGGCCCCCCCGAGTCACCTTCCGAGCCACCCGACGTGGTCGCCCAGCGTCTGACGCCACCTTCTCGGGCCATTGAGCGCTCCAAGGTGGCCGAAGACTACGCCACCTACTCACCAGCACGGCGGCGCCCGGCCGAACCCGTACCCGCCCCCGCTCAACCACCGGCACGCCCCGAGCCGGTCGAGCCACCGACCACGCCGCCCCAGTCGATCACGACCGCCGAGCAGACGCCTGACCCGGCGTCCATCGGGGGCCTCGGTGACCCCCTCGAGCAGCCGATCCACACGCTGCCGCCGCTCGAGGAGGAGATCGGAGGCTACCCAATCAGCCTGCGTACCGGAGAGCCCGTTCGCGGCGCGCTGATCATCGCCTCCACCGCTGCGTTCATGCTTGCCGCACTGGTCGCGATGGCGACCTACTGGTGGTACTGGTGGATCGCCATCAACATCGACGACTTCGGCACCAGCGCGAAGCTGATCGAACTGTTCGACCCACGTCCCGGCTCCGGCAGTTCAGTGGTGCTGGTTTGCGTGATGGCAGCGATCGGCGCAGTCATGACCGCGGGCCCGGGCGTCGCCGCCTACAACGTTTGGCACGGCGCGTCCTGGAGCCGTGCCGCGGGTGTCGCCGCCTGCGTGAGCGGCCTGCTCGCCTTCTTCGTGCTGCCTTGGACGTGGTTTGCGTTCGGCTTGGCGGCGCTCGGCACCGGCCTGCTCTGGTTGCCCCAGGCCCGGCCGTACTTCGAGGCGTGGCGGCAGTTCACGAATCCGCCGCGTCCCGCCATCGTGCCGCCGACGCAGGTCGCCTACGGCCCAGCACCCCGATTCCGAAGCCATTGACGAGAGGGGTCATCTCCATGGTGAGCAAGATCCTGCGACCGTTCGCCCGGCTGGCCGACCGCCTTCTGCGCGACCGGAACCTGACTCGTAGGGCCTTGCAGCCGGCACCGCGCCCTGGACGCTCCGGCATCACATCCTCCGACTACATGGGATGCCCCGAGATGGGTTACGACCGGCGCGGTCCGGGTGGCTACCACACCGGTGAGATGGTCTGGACGTGGGTGGCCTTCGAGGAGGACGCGAACCAGGGCAAGGATCGGCCGGTGCTGCTGGTCGGCTCCGACGAGGGCTGGCTGCTCGGTCTACCCGCCACCAGCAAGGACCACGACCGGGACGCCGCGCAGGAGCGGCGGGCCGGTCGTTATTGGGTGGACATCGGTTCCGGCAAATGGGACGCAATGGGCCGCCCGAGCGAGGTACGCGCCGATCGGATCATCCGCGTCCACCCCGACAGGGTGCGCCGCGCGGCGGGGCGAGTGGACTCCCGGACCTTCGAGCAGGTGGCGGCCGCAGTGGCCCGTCACTGGGATGATTGACGACTGGCATCGTCCGCCGAATGCGCTAGACTCTCAACCGCGTCGCTTCTTCGGCGACATGCGGGCGTAGCTCAATGGTAGAGCGTCAGCTTCCCAAGCTGAACACGCGGGTTCGATTCCCGTCGCCCGCTCCATCTAGTCAGACCAGCATCGAGGCCGGTTGCCGGGTGTTGAGAAGGCCGGTAAGTAGCCATTCAGATAGCCGCCCGCTTGGACCTTGGACGCAGAAAATGCCCCCGCACCCAGTCAGGGGTGCGGGGGCTCTGCGTGAAGGCGGGGCCGATCCCTTCGAACACCCCGCCGAGCGCTGCGGCACCCCTGCGGGGGTGCGGATCTGCTGGGTGGCCATCGCAACCTTGGTGCGCCACCGCGAATCGAACGCGAACCCGTTCGGGTCCGCGGTACCCGCGGCCGCCA
>CALMKG010000299.1 GCA_937867175.1 uncultured Propionibacterium sp.
GAACCCCACTGCTTGGCAGGAATGTAGGCGCCCAGCGGGGTGGTCCTGATCGGCAACTCAATGCCGAGTTCGGCGAGGCGTTCACTGGCGAGCATCAGGACTCCTTTGGCAACGGACGCTTGAAGTAGCCGACTAGCGAGTCCGGGTTCGGGCCGGGCGCCAGCTGGACGAGTTCCCAGCCATCGGCACCGAAGTTGTTGAGGATCTGCTGGGCGACATGACTGAGGACAGGAGCCACGAAGTACTCCCACTTGGTTGGCTGCGGAGCTTCACTCATGGGTCAAGAGTAGTTGAATCCATCCACATGCCCGGCTGGTCCCGCTCCTGGCCTTCAGGGGTGGAGTCCGAAGGCGGGCTCCTCTGAGCTGCTCGCACCGCCACGCTAGGAACCCCGTGCCAAAGTGGACTCATGGCCAACGACACAACGATTCAGATCCCAACCGTTCAGCTGCACGACGGTGGCGAGATCCCCCTGGTCGGCACCGGCACCCTGTTCGCCAAGGGCAACGAGCTGGCCGACCTGCTCGCTCAAACGATCCGCGACGGCTACCGGCTGCTCGACACCGCCGCCCAATACGCCAACGAGGGTGCGGTCGGTGAGGCGATCCGCCGCTCGGGGGTGCCGCGCAACGAGATCTTCCTGACGACCAAGGTGGCCGGCATGGATCAGGGCCACCACCTGACCCGCCGGGGGCTGGTCGAATCGCTGCGCAGGCTGAACACCGACTATGTCGATCTGCTGCTGATCCACTGGCCCAACCCGTCGCGCGGGCTTGCCGTGGAGACCTGGGCCGAGATGCTGGAACTGCAAGCCGAAGGCCTCGTCACCCACGTCGGCGTCTCGAACTTCTTGCCCCACCAGATCGAGGAATTGCACGCCGCGACCGGGGTTTGGCCGGTGGTCGACCAGATCCAGCTCTCCCCCGCGCTGGCCCGCACCGAACTGCGTGCCTTCCTGGCCGCCAGAGGCATCGTCGCCCAAGGTTGGCGTCCGCTGGGCGGCCATGAACAGCCGATGGGCCAGATCATCACCGGTAAGATCGCCCGCCGGTTGGGCGTCGACGTTTCACAGGTGGTGCTGCGTTGGGCGGTCCAGCAGGGCATCGTGGTGATCCCGTCGTCCGGCAACCCCACCCGCTGGCACGCCAACGCCGACCTGTTCGGCTTCGAACTCACTGCCCAGGACATGATCGATCTGGCCACTCTCGACCTGGGCGAGGACGCCGCCTGGGACGCCACCACCCACGAGGAGTGGTGAGGCGACCCGACACAAGGACGTCCCGGTCGGATCAGATCACTTGCCGCAGGATCGCCTTCAAGTCGTCCCGGCTCGGCTGCACCGGATTGGACGCGGTGATGCCGTCATTCATGGCGCTGGCGGCGAGACCGTCCAGGTTGGCATTGGCGTCGGAGGCGTCAACGCCCTCCTCCCGGAGCCTGGTCGCGATCCCCAACTTCTGGTTGAGCCTCTCGACGCCCCCGACGAGTGCCTGCACGCCGGCTCGTCCATGCGCAGCAGGTGATATCAGCCCGCCCAACCTCGCGTACCGCGCCGCTGCGGGCT
>CALMKG010000300.1 GCA_937867175.1 uncultured Propionibacterium sp.
GAACGGCAGCAGATGGTCGTGCCCCGCCGCGGTTCCCTCTACTACGGACGAGAGGCCCTTACCTTGTGCGTGGTGGCCCGCAAGCTGCAGGGCTACGGGATGGACACCCGCCACCTGCGCGCCATCAAGCAGGCCGCTGAACGAGAGGCCGGCCTGGTGGAGCAGGCGGTGCGCCCGCACCTGGTGCGCAGCGCGAACCCTGCGCAGACGCTGCGAGATGTTAGCCAGCTTGTGGTGCACGCCCATGCGGCACTGATGTTCACCTTGCTCGAAGGCTAGGGTTGTCTGGTGATTGAGCTTGAAGTCATGGGGGTGCGGGTTGAGGTACCCTCCAGTGCCCCGATGCTGTTGCTCAAGGAATCCGACGGTCAGCGCTACCTGCCCATTTGGATCGGCGCCACGGAGGCGTCGGCCATCATGAACGCGCTGGAGGGCATCGTGGCGCCGCGCCCGATGACCCATGACCTGATGGCCGACATCTTGTCGCAGCTGGGGCACGTCGACGTGGAGGGACGCATCACTGACGTCGTTGACGGCACCTTCTACGCCGAACTTGTCGTGGACGGCCGCCCGATCAGCGCCCGACCCTCCGACGTCGTGGCGTTGGCGTTGCGCTCGGGCTTCAAGGTGACTTGCACCCCGGAGCTGTTGGATCAAGTTGGGGTTGAGCTTTTCGAGCCGGCCGAGGATGAGGTGGAGAAGTTTCGGGAGTTCTTGGACAACGTCACCCCGGATGACTTCGAGCACTGAACCACCTTGTGAGGCTTGATTGACCGGACGCCCACCCGGAGCCGGCCCGAATCGGTCGCGTGGCGGTGATTGCCCGAGACCGCGGCGCGACCTAACGTCTTACTCACCCCGGTGAAGTTACACTGCTGAGGTGAGGAGGATGGCATGAGCAGTCCGCAGGTGGAGTCCGCCGCTGATGGCATGCAGGACGCGCTGTTCGATGGCGATTTCGGTCCACTTCCTGACGACTTCGGTTTCCGTGGCCCGGTCGCCTGCAACCTCGCCGGGATCACCTACCGGCAACTCGACTACTGGGCTCGCACCGGGCTGGTCAGCCCCGAGATCCGCGGCGCGGAGGGCTCGGGCACCCAAAGGCTCTACTCGTTCCGCGACCTGCTGATGCTGAAGGTGGTCAAGAAGCTGCTGGACGCCGGGATCTCGCTGCAGCAGATCCGCACCGCCATCGAACACCTGCGGTTGCGTGGGGTGCACGACCTGTCACAGGTCACCTTGATGAGTGACGGAGTCTCGGTCTACGAGTGCACCACCGACCACGAGGTTGTCGACCTGCTGCGGGGAGGTCAAGGCATGTTCGCGATTGCTCTGGGCGGTGTGTGGCGCGACCTGGAGGGCGTCCTACTGGCGCTGCCCACCGAAGAAGAATCCGGCAAGCCTGCCATGGACGAACTGTCCCGGCGACGCCAACAGCGGTTGGCCAATTGAGCCGAGCCGGCTCCCGACCGCCTAACGGTTACGCTATAGGGCGTGTCAGCCTTCGTCCATCGTCATATCGGTCCCGATGCCGCCCAACAGCAGCGAATGCTGGAGTTCCTTGGGATGGCCAGCCTGGCGGAGTTGTCGGATCGTGCGATGCCTCAGGACATCCGCTGCGCCGGTCTGAACCTGCCTTTGGCGCTCACCGAGAATCAGGTGCAGGCCCGGCTGGGTGAGCTGGCGAGCCGGAACAACCCGGGCCGCGCCATGATCGGGCTTGGGTACCACGGCACGGTGACTCCCGCGGTGATCCGGCGCAACGTGCTGGAGAACCCCACCTGGTACACCGCGTACACCCCCTACCAGCCTGAGATCAGCCAGGGCCGGCTCGAGATGCTGCTGAACTTCCAGACGATGATCGCAGACCTCACCGGGTTGCCGATCGCCGGCGCCAGCCTGTTGGACGAGGCAACCGCGGTCGCCGAGGCGGCGGCGATGGCCCGCCGGATCACCAAGACCGGCGAGGTGGTGCTGGTCTCGGCAGACCTGCTGCCACAGTCGCTGGCCGTGCTGGTAACCCGGATGCGCTCACTGGGCATCGAGGTCATGGTCGCCGAGGGGCCCTTGACTCAATCCGCAGACTTGGCTCGCGCCTTCTGCGTCATCGTGCAAACCCCCACGACCGACGGGCGCCTGCAATCGACTTCGGAGCTGGCTGCCGTGGCCGACGCGGCGCATGCGGTCGGCGCCCAAGTGGTGGCCGCGGCCGACCTGCTGGCGTTGACGCTGGTCACCCCGCCGGCTGAGTGGGGTGCCGACATCGCGGTCGGCTCCACGCAGCGGTTCGGCGTGCCGCTGTTCTACGGCGGCCCGCACGCCGGCTACATCGCGTCCCGGGCTGGCACCGAACGCCAGCTTCCGGGCCGCCTGGTGGGCCTGTCCACCGACGCAGACGGCGTGCCCGCGCTGCGTTTGGCGTTGCAGACGCGTGAGCAGCACATCCGCCGCGAGAAGGCCACTTCGAACATCTGCACCGCTCAGGTGCTGCTCGCGGTGGTGGCAGCCAGCTACGCCGTCTACCACGGGCCCCAAGGTCTGAAGGCGATCGCCGACAGCATCCACCACAGCGCGCAGCGGTTGGCTGCGGCCCTGACCCGGGTGGGCCGCAGACCGGTGCATGAGACGTTCTTCGACACCTTGCTGGTGGAGGTGCCGGATGCCGCCGAGGTCGTGGGCCGGGCGCGCGAGGCGGGCGTCCACCTGCGGTTGGCCGACCAGACCCACGTCGGTGTGTCGATCGGCGAAGATGCGACGCTCGACGAGCTGGCTGCCGTCGCGTCCGCGTTCGGTGCCGAACTCGGGCAGGACGGTTGGGGACGACTCGGAGCCGACCACCGAGCCAGGCCATTCCTGACCCACCCTGTGTTCAACTCACACCATTCCGAGACCCAGATGATGCGCTACCTGGCCACGTTGGCCGGACGCGACTTCGCCCTCGACCGTGGGATGATCCCGCTGGGCAGCTGCACCATGAAGCTCAATGCGGCAGCCGAGCTGGAGCCGATCAGCTACCCGGGCTTCGCCAACCTGCACCCGTTCGTCCCGGCGGCCGACGCCTGCGGCACCCGCGAGATGATCGACGAACTCGCCGCTTGGCTAGTCGAGATCACCGGCTACGACCGGGTGAGCCTGCAACCCAACTCGGGTGCCCAAGGTGAGTTCGCGGGGCTGGTCGCCATCCGGCGCTACCACCTGGGACGCGGCGAATCGCAGCGCGAAATCTGTCTGATCCCGTCGTCGGCCCATGGCACGAACGCCGCGTCCGCCGCCTTGGCCGGGCTGAAGGTCGTGGTGGTCAGGGCCGCCGACGACGGCTCGATCGACATGGCCGACCTGCGCGACAAGATCGACGCCCACGCCGAGCGGCTGGCTGCCATCATGATGACCTATCCGTCGACCCACGGTGTTTTCGAGGACACGGTGGTCGAAGCCTGCGAGTTGGTGCACGCCGCCGGCGGCCAGGTCTACGTCGACGGGGCGAACATGAACGCCTTGGTCGGGTTGGCGCAGCCCGGACGCTTCGGCGCCGACGTCAGCCACCTCAACCTGCACAAGACCTTCGCCATCCCCCACGGCGGCGGGGGCCCGGGTGTGGGGCCCGTCGCGGTCCGCGAACACCTGGCTCGCTACCTGCCCGACCATCCGCTGGTCGACGTCGGCGGCGACCCTGAACCAGGCGGGACGGTGGCGGCCGCCCCGTTCGGTTCACCCGGTGTGCTGCCGATTACCTACTCCTACATCGCGCTGCTGGGTGCGGACGGCTTGCGGCAGGCCAGCCAAGTGGCGTTGCTGAACGCGAACTACATCGCCCGCCGCCTCGACGAGTACTTCCCGGTCCTGTACACCGGACAGGGCGGCCTGGTGGCGCATGAGTGCATCGTCGACCCACGGACCATCTGCAAGCAGGCCGGGCTGTCGGTGGACGACATCGCGAAAAGACTCATTGACTATGGGTTCCACGCGCCCACCATGAGCTTCCCGGTGGCCGGCAC
>CALMKG010000301.1 GCA_937867175.1 uncultured Propionibacterium sp.
CGCGTACACCGTGCCAGCGATGGCCGAGTTCGTGAAGCGACAGCAGACATAGCCGAGTCGTCACTGTTGATGACTTCGCGGAGCATCCGATGCCAGGACGCGAGCGCCACCATGGAACGCAGCCGTTCGGTCACGCCGCCGGTGGCTGGCCGGTCGACCAGGGCCAGCGGACTCCCTAGGCGCGGGCCTGCGTGGCGGGGGTGTGGCAGTTGTTCTTCGGGGAGGATTAGCCTCAAGGCCATGAGCCCATCGTGGAACCCGGTGCAGATCAAGCGCGAGGAGTTCGAGCGTGCCGATGAGCCCATGGGAACCAAGGAGAAGTTCTGGGTCAAACTGCCCGACGATGACCGCCTCTGGCTGTTCAAACTCGCCCGTGAAAGGGACGGCGTGGTCCGCGGCGAGGACTGGGCGGAATGGATCGTGCACCACCTAGCAATCCTGCTGGGAGTGCCGAGCGCGGCAGTGCGTCCTGCGCTGTGGAAAGGGCGCCGTGGCATCGTCTCTCGCTCAATGCTGCGCAGCCGCAGCGAGGAACTGGTGCATGGCAACTCCGTGCTGTTCGGACACGACAGCGGCTACGACCAACAGGCGAAGCGGGAGAATCCCAACTACACCCCGGCCACGGTTCGCGATGCATTGCGCGGCGTGCTTGGCCCTGACAGTGACGCGGTGCCCGCAGCACTGTCCGGTTACGACGTCTGGACCGGCTATCTGGTACTTGACGCTTGGACTGCTGGCCGAGACCGGCATCACGAGAACTGGGCGCTGATTCGCACAGGTGGCGAGCGCCGACTGGCTCCGTCGTTCGACCATGGCAACGCGCTTGGCTTCGCCGAGAACGATGAGCGGAGGACGGTACTTCTGGCTGATGGTGGCAAGCTGGAACACTGGCTCGACAAGGGCAAGAGCCACTACTTCGCTGGGCGCCCCTCCTTGGTGGAGCTCGCCGTGCAAGCCCTGATGTTGGCATCTCCAGTGGCATCCGAGCACTGGATCGAACGGCTGAAGGCAGTTGCCGAACAGGACGTTCAGGCTGTGATCGATGCAGTCCCGAGCGAAGTAATGTCAGAGGCGTCGCGTAGGTTTGCCATCCGCCTGTTGGAAGCGAATCGAAGGAGAGTGCTACATGGCTACCAAGTTGTGCAGTCCGGCTGAGGTCGATCTCGCGACCAGTCGACGGTCGTTGCTTCTCGTCTGGCAGAATCCGGACAGCCGCCGCTTCATCAAGGTCGGCCAACTCGATGTGCTCGCAGACGGGCGCTTCGCGTTCCGATATCTTCCAGCCGCACTAGCCGATTCGCAGTCCCCCAAGCTCGACGAGTACCCAGATCGGGATGCGGTCTACGTGTCCGACGACTTGCCGGTGTTCTTCTCCAACCGCATCATGTCTGCTGACCGGCCCTCCTACGGCCGGTACCTGCGTTGGCTCGGCGTTGAGGCCATCGAGGCCGCCGAACTGCCGATTGAAGTGCTGGCTCGCACTGGTGGGCAGCGAGTGACCGACACCTTCCACATCGTCGACTTGCCGGAACACTTCGAAGCGAGCTTCTCGAGCCGATTCTTCGTCTCCGGTATTCGTCACATAGCGGGTGTCGACATTCTGCTCGCGGCGCTCGAGCCCGGTGCAGCTCTTTCGCTGCAGCTCGAGGAGGCGAACCAGGTCAACCCCAAGGCTGTACTCATCAACACTGCGAAGGGCCAGAGGATCGGCTACGT
>CALMKG010000302.1 GCA_937867175.1 uncultured Propionibacterium sp.
CGCGCTGTTGGTTGTTTCCTTGCCCGCGTCCGATGTGGTGCGGGACATGCCCGCCGCGGAGTCCCCTGTCGAGAACGAGCACGAGATCGGCGGCACCGCCGGTTTGGAAGCCTTGCGGCACCTGCGTTCGGTCATCCACCGGGTGGAGTCCGCGTGGCAGCCAGCCACCATCGAAGAATCGTTCGAGATTGTGCGGCGCCGGATCTTCAAGCCGTTCGAGCGGGAGCAGGACGCCGCTCGTGACCTGGTCGTCCAGAAGTTCATGGACCATTACCTGCGGCACGCGTCCGACGTGCCCAGCGAGGTCATGCAACCGGGTTACAGGTCGGTGATGAAGACCGCGTACCCGATCCACCCGGAACTGTTCGACCGGCTCTACAAGGACTGGTCCACGTTGGAGCGGTTCCAGCGGACCCGTGGCGTGCTGCGCCTCATGGCAACGGTCGTGTCCGCTTTGTGGAGCAGTGGGGACAAGTCCCCGATAATCCTGCCCGCGATGGTCCCGCTGGACAACGCGAAAGTCATCGACGAGCTCACCAACCATCTGGACGACGCTTGGAAACCAATCGTGGACGCCGACATTGCCGGTGAAACATCGACGGCGAACCTCATCGACAGCGACATCAAGATTCTCGGCAAGTCCATGGCCACGAAGCGTGCCGCCCGGTGCGTGTTCATCGGTTCAGCGCCGATGGCGAACCTGCGGCAGCGGGACGGCAGCAACGCGCCCGTGCGCGGGATCGAGCAGAAGCGTGTGGTGCTTGGTTCGACGTATCCGGGTGACAACCCTGCGCACGTGACCGATGGGTTGCGTCGTCTTGGGGACATGGGCAAGTACATGAACCGCGACCAGGATCGGTACTGGTTGTCGTTGCAGCAGACGGTCGCGCAGATCGTGCAGGAACGCGCTGACTCGTACCACGACGAGCAGGTGTTCGACGAGCTCGCGGGGATCGTCCGTCAGGAAACGGACAAGGGCTTGTTCGAGCGGGTTCACAGGTTCCCGCCGACGAGCGGGGACGTGGAAGACGATCCGGGTATCGGGCTGGTTGTGTTCGGCCCGGACCGGGCGTTCTCCAAGCGGGCGAAGTCCACTGCGGAGAGCGAAGCGTTGGCGTTCCTGAACAAGCGGGGCACGAACGCGCGTATCCACAAGAACAGTCTCGTGTTCCTCGCCCCGGACGTGGACCGGGTGGACGTGCTCCTCAACGCTGTCCGGCAGCGCATGGCGTGGGCGTCCATTCTCGACAACCGTGACTCGCTGAACTTGGACCAGCACAACATCAAGGTCGCTGAGGCCCGCGTGGCCCAGTCGAAGCAGACAGTCGCGGACGCGATCCGTGAGGCGTACCGATGGATCCTTGTGCCCACCCAGGAACCGGGCGCGGCTGAGGTCGAGCTGGAAGCGATCCTGATGAACGGGGACGGGACGCTCGCGGAACGGGTCACGAAGAAGGCCGACAGTGGCGAGTTCGTCGTCCGCACGTTCTCCCCGTCGCTGCTGCGAATGCAGATCAACCGGCTGAACCTGTGGAAGGACAAGCCGTACGTCGCCCTTGACGCACTCACCGGCTATTTCAGCCAGTACGTGTACATGCCGAAGGTCACCACACCCAAGGTCGTCATCGACTGCGTGTGGCGCCTCGACGAACTCCTCACCATCGAATATGACGGGTTCGCGTACGCCGACTCCTACGAAGACGGTCGGTTCGTTGGCCTCACCACCAGCCGGCCCGCCGCCGTTCGACAGGGCGGGCTGCTGGTCGACCCGAAGGTCGCAACCGAGCAGATCGAACAGGACCAGGCCGAACGCGACAAGGACAAGCCCGGTGGAGGCGCCGACCCGACACCGCCGGACGGCAGCGACCGGACTCCGCCCGGCGGAGGGACCACCACGCCTGGTGGCGGCGGTGGGGTTGGGCCTACTCCCCCGCCAACACCGACGCGGTTCCATGCGACGAAGACGCTCACCAGCGACCGAGTTGTTCGTGACGTGGGCCAAATCTACGCAGAGATCATCAGCCACTTCGTCACCACCAACGGTGCCGCCGTGAAGGTCACCCTCGACGTCGAATCGCAGGACCTCGACAAGCTCACCCCAGACCAGCGAGCAGCCATCCGCGAGAACCTGAACACACTCGGTTTTGCGCCCGACGACTGGTCAATGGACTAGGTGTAGCTAGGAGGCGGAGACGCGCCACAGATTGTCGGTCCCGTTCCCTACGCTGGTGGGGACTCGATGGGTGATTGGAGCAGAGTGACAGATCGACCGACCCCTCCAGGCCCGCGCCGCACGCGCCGGGCACCCTTGATTGGCAACGCGTGCCCGCCGACGATGGGCTCGGGGGCGTGATGGCGACCACTGCCGACCTCTTCGGTCGATTCGACCGCCGCATTACTGCCACCGAGTCTGAGAAGGACGCTGCACTGCAGCGGGCGATCGACTGCGCCACCGCGCTCAGAAACGCGTACTCTCCCGATGAGAAGGTCACGAGCGTTGTGACATTACTCGGATCAGCCGCGAAACAAACAGCGTGCACCCCGCTGGCGGACGTGGACGTGCTGTTCCACATGCCCGCCGGCACGTACAGCCGCTACGACGACTATTCGGGCAACGGACAGTCAGCGTTGCTGCAGAACGTCCGTGATGTGCTCCGCAGGCGATACCCCGGGACCGACATTCGAGGGGACGGGCCAGTGGTCGTCGTCGCGTTCACAGCAGGCGCGAACGTCGAAGTCGTCCCAGGTGTCCTGTTCGACGAAGGCTCAGACCTACTCCAAGCCGCATGCAAGGTTCCCGTCACAAGAGACGGCGGTTCATGGGAATCGTCCGACTACGGCGCCGAGTACCGGGCCCTGTCTGCCGTAGACACCCCGCGGCAGGGGCAGGTCAAGAGACTGATCCGGTATATGAAGGCGTGGCGCAACGCTCAGAACCTGACCTTCAAGTCCCTCGTCATTGAGCTGATGGCCGTGGAGTTCGCTAAGACATGGCCCGCCGACCGATCGAGCTACACATACGATGATTGGCTGGTGCGCGATTTCCTGAAGTACGCGGCCGACAACTACTTCACCACTTACTTGATGCCCGGCACAGGAAAGAGAATCGACACCGGCTACGGCTGGCGCGACGCGGCGACGCGCTCCCACCAGAAGGCGGTCCTGGCGTGCACCTTCGGCGTTCAGAGCCCTCTCTACGTCTCCTACTGGCAGGAGGTGCTCGGTCGTGGATTCGGCTCCTGACCCCGCGCTTACGGAGATCCGCAACACGTTCGGACGGGTCGCCTACACACACAAGACACACGAGAAGGATGCAGAGCGGTATCGGGATCAGGCCCGCCGAATAAAGATTGCCAACGTCGGCGTCATCGGCGTCACTGCATCCGCCGCGATCTTGGCTCCCCTTCTCGGTTCCGTTGTCGCAGCCTGGACCGCCGCGGGGACAGCGGTGGTCGCCGTCGTGTTCGCCGCGTTCCAGCTCTCATTTGATCCGGCTGGCGACGCCAACGCCCACACGCTGGCAGCGAAGTCCTATCTGGCTCTCCGCAACGAGTACCGTCGGCTGATCGCAGACGCGAGCGGACTAGACGCCTCTGATCTTCGAGCTCGACGCGACAGCCTCGCAAGGCAACTTGATCACCTCGACAGGACCGCTCCGTCCACCAGTCCGCAGGCGTATGAGCGTGCTCGGCAAGCCCTCGGGGGAACCGAAGAACTCACCTTCACCGATGCCGAGTACGGCCGTCTGCTCGAAGGCTGAACAAACGTGGCTTCAAGGACCAATGCCATCGAGAGCGGACGCATCCTCAGCCGACGGATAGGTCAGATTTACTGCGACGGATCTAGCCGATTCCATCTCATT